>JALNZK010000045.1 GCA_023229365.1 Pseudomonadota bacterium
TGTCGGTGTCGGTGTCCGTGTCCGTGTCGGTACCACCGTCCGCATCCGTGTCAGTATCCGTGTCGGTGTCGGTGTCCGTGTCGGAATCCGTGTCCGTGTCTGAATCCGTGTCGGTGTCGGAATCGGTGTCCGTGTCGGTGTCGGAATCCGTGTCCGTGTCTGAATCGCTATCGGAGTCGCTGTCGGAGTCCGAATCCGACCCGCCGCCGCCTCCCGAATCGCTGCAGGCGGTCCCGAGCGCGAGAGAGAGCGCGACGAGCATCCAAACCATCAAGTTCCTGTTCATGTCTTCCTCCTGTGTTTTCCACGATCAGCTCAGCGGAAATTGAAAATGGCGAGTTGCCCATATATTATTTCGTCCAACGATTTCAAGTTGTCACGGGCGGTGTCTATCTTTTTTCTAATTGAACGGGATTCCCACCACTTTCTTGCGATCCAAACCCACTTTATATTACAATTACCTACATGGAGGTAATTGTCATGAGAAATGTCTTCCTCGCCATCGTCGTCGGCGCCGTCTTGGCGCTCCCGTCCGTCGGGGCGGCGCGCACCGATCGAGAGCTGACGTACCGGGAGAACGCGATCTGGCACAGCGCGCTCCGGTTCCTCCGCGTCGATTCGGGGTTCAAGATCCTCGAAAAAGACAAGGACGCGGGCTACGTGCTCTTCGAATACAAGGACGGCGAGACCAAGGCCACCGCGTCGCTGGAGATGGTGCTCACGGCGCGCGGCAACAAGCTCTTCGTGCGCGCCCGCCTCCAGATCGAGAACCAGCCGCGCTACGTGGAAGCGGTGCTCATCGACAGGTTTGTCCGGAAGCTGAAGGACGAGTACGGCGAGCCGCCGCCGGCCACGCCCGCGGTCGCCCCCTCCCCCGCGCCCGCCGCGCCGCCGGCCGCCAAGAAGGGCGGGAAGTCCGCGAGCGACGGCGAGGAGGATCCGGAGTCGAAAGAGGAGTCGGAGCTCGAGCCCGAGGACCAGGAGTCCGCCGGCGACCGCGAGGCGGAGTGAGCCATGCCCGAGCGTACCCTGTGCGTGATCAAGCCCAACGCGGTCGAGCGCCGGAAGATCGGCGCGATCGTCGCGCGCTTCGAGGACGCCGACATGCGGATCGCGGCGCTGCGGATGACGACTCTGCGCCGCGACGAGGCCGAGCGGTTCTACGCGGAGCACGCGGGCAAGCCGTTCTTCGCGCGGCTCGTGGCGTTCATGACCTCCGGACCGGTCGTCGCCATGGCGATCGAGGGCGAAGGCGCGGTCGCGCGCTGCCGCGAGATCATGGGCGCCACGGATCCTGCCGCCGCCGCGCCGGGCACGATCCGCGCCCTCTTCGGAGCGAACGTCACCGAGAACGCCGTGCACGGATCCGACTCCCCGGCCTCCGCCGCGCGCGAGATCGCCTTCTACTTCCCGGAAGCCAACTGACCGCACGCCGCGCCGATCCTGCGCCCCTTCGACTCCCGGACGCTCGCCGCGGCGCCCGCCTCGACGAGCCAGCGCGCGAACCGCCGGGCGGCCCTCCAATGAGGCCGCTCGAGGCCCAGGGAGGCGGCCCGCGGCGCCGGGTTGTAGGCGATGACGTTCACGAGCGCGCGGAACGGCGAGAGCCACTCGGCGAGCTCCTGTGCGTGTTCCTGCGCGTCATTGATCCCGCGCAGCAGCACGTACTCGGCGAGGAACACCCGGTTGCGCAGCGGGAACGCGAGGAGCGCCGCGCGCAGCTCGGCCATCGGCCAGCGCCGGTTGACGGGCATCAGGCGCGAGCGGATCGCGTCGTTGGGCGCGTTCACCGACACCGCGACCCCCATGCGGTACGCGCCGCGCCGCGCGAGCTGCTCGAGGCCTGCGACGTGGCCGCACGTGCTCACGGTCATCTGGTGCGTCGAGTAGGCGAGCGGCGGGCGATCCCCCACGCGGCGCGAGTCGATGAGCCGCCGCACGGCCTCGTGCCACGCCTCCAGGTTGTCGAGCGGCTCTCCCATGCCCATGAAAACGAGGTTGTCCGGCCTGCGGAACAGCCGCTCCGCGAGCGCCGCCTGCCCCGCGATCTCCAAAGGCGAGAGATCGCGCACGAAGCCCATCGCCCCGGTGGCGCAGTAGCGGCACCCCATCCGGCACCCGACCTGCGTCGAGACGCAGAGGGTGAGGCGGCTCGCGCCGTCGCGCGCCGAGCCGGGGATGAGCGCGCACTCGACGACCGCGCCGTCGCGCAGCCCGAGCGCGAGCTTGACGACCCCGTCGTCGCGCCGGATCTTCACCACCTCCGGGAGCTGCGCCGCCGTCGACATCGGCCCATTCCTATCAGGAGCGACGCCCACCCTCGACAAGATAAAATGAGATATGGTCTCGAAACTCCTCCGAAAGAGGTCGGAGGAGATCGCCGGGGTCGTCAACGATGCGCTGCTCGTCGTGCGGGAAGAGCGATATCGGCCGGGTGCGGAAGACCAACCAGGACGCCTTCCTGTGCGACGACGACATCGGGCTCTACGTCGTGGCGGACGGCATGGGCGGGCACGCGGCGGGCGAGATCGCCGCGCAGGAGTCGGTCCAGGCGATCCACGACATGATCGTGCGGGGCCGCGACGTCGTCCGCGACTTCCTGAGCGCGCCGGCGACGCGCGAGTCCACGCGGACCATCTGCCGCCTGCTCGAGAGCGCGGTCCAGTCGGCCACGTACATGGTGTTCGGCCTCGCCGAGCAGAAGCCGGGGTGCGAGGGCATGGGCACGACGGTCTCGGCGATCCTCCTGTCCGGCGCGTACGGGATCACCGCCCAGGTCGGCGACACGCGCATCTACTGCATCCGCGGCGACGACGTCATCCAGCTCACCGAGGACCACACCTTGGTCAACTGGCAGATCCGCGAGGGGATGCTCACACCGGAAGAGGGGGCGCGCTCACCGCACCGCAACGTCATCACGCGCGCGGTCGGGAACCACGACTACGTGCAGGTGGACACGCAGGTCGTCTCGGTGCGCCCGGGCGACAAGTTCCTCATCTGCTCGGACGGGCTGCACGGCTACGTCAAGCGCGGCGAGATCGGCGCGATCCTGGCGGGCGAGCTCCCGGCGGCGTGCGACACGCTCTTGAACCTCGCGAACCAGCGCGGCGGCCGCGACAACATCACCGCGGTCGCGATCGAGGTGCTGGGCTGACGGCGAGTCAGTCGAGCGCGGCGAGCGCGGCGATGATCTGCTCCATGGAGTCCGGCCTGCTCCGCGGCGACTTCTCGAGGCACCGCATGACGAGCCGCTCGAGATCGGGCGCGACCGCGACGCCGAGCTCGTGCAGCGGCGTCGGCCGGCTCTTGACGTGCTTGCGCAGGATCGCCTGGGGATCGTCGCCGTCGAACGGCAGCAGGCCGGCGATCATCTCGTACAGGATCACGCCGAGGGCGTAGACGTCGCTGCGGCTGTCGATGGGGCCGCCCATCGCCTGCTCCGGGGAGACGTACTGGGGCGTGCCGAGCACGTGCTGGGTCGTCGTGATCCTGGGCGCGTCCACGATGCGCGCGATGCCGAAGTCGACGAGCTTGACGACGCTCCCGACCTGCGAGCCCCGGGGCAGGAGGACGTTCTCCGGCTTCAGATCCCGGTGGATGACGCCCTTCTCGTGGGCCGCCGCGAGGCCCTCCGCGATGGCGGCGCCTATCAGCACGACGCGCAGCGTGGACATGCGGCCGGCCCGGATGAGCTTGCGGAGCGGCGGGCCGTTCACGTACTCCATGACGATGAACAGCTCGCCCTCGGCGGTCTCCCCCACCTCGTATGTCCGCGCGACCGCCGGGTGCACGATGCGGGAGGCCGCACGCGACTCGTACATGAATCGCTCCCGGACCTGGAGGTCGAGCAGCAGATCATCCCGGAGCACCTTCACCGCGACCGGGGAGCCGTCCTCGGTGCTCCGCGCGAGGTAGACCGTCCCCATGCCGCCGCGCGCGATGCGCTGCGTGATGCGGTAACGGCCCGAGAGGACGCGCCCGCGCATGGCGTCCGGCGCGTTCTTCGCGGCGCGCGCTCTCCCGCGACGCGCCGGCGTCACCTCGATCGGGGTCGGGTTGTCGATCGGCATGAGCCCACGCTATGCCCCGTGCGGCCGATGGGTCAACCGCTTCAGGTAGTCGATCCAGGCCGGCATCCCCTCCCCCGTCCGCGCGCTGAGCTCGAACAGGGCGACGTCCGGCCGGACGCCGCGCAAAGCCGCGCGGCAGCGCGCCATGTCGAACTCGAGGTGCGGCAGGAGATCGATCTTCGTGATCACGCACGCCGGCGCGTCGTGGAACAGCACGGGGTACTTGAGCGGCTTGTCCTCGCCCTCCGTCACGGACAGGAGCGCGATCTTGAGGTGCTCGCCGAGATCGAACGCCGCCGGACACACGAGGTTTCCGACGTTCTCGATGACGAGCAGGCGCACCCCGTCGGTCACGACGCGCTCGAGACTCGCGCCGATCTGCGCCGCGCTGAGGTGGCACGCCGCGCGCGTCTCGATCTGCACGACCGGAGCGCCCTTCCCGGCGAGCCGCCGGGCGTCGTTGTCGGTGCTCTGATCGCCGTTGATGACCGCGCACCCGATCACGCCGCGCAGCGCCTCCAGCGTGCGTTCGAGCAGGAGGGTCTTTCCCGTGCCGGGCGAGGAGATGAGGTTCACCGCGACGACGCCCCGCGCGTCCAGCCACTCGCGGTTCCGCCGGGCCTCCCGATCGTTCCCCGCCAAGACGCGCGACTCGATCTCGATGCGCCGGCGGGTCGCGCCGTCGGCAGCGGGGCGTGAATGACCGCGGTCGTGATCGTGCTCGTGATCGTGGACGTGCTCCGTTCCGTCCTCGTGGTGATGCGTGTGCACGTGCGCCGCCGGCTTGCCGAGCCCGGAGATCTCCACGTGGATGCGGATCGTCCCGTCCTTCGCGGCGTCGACCCGGGTCTCGACATCGGCCCGCTCGCCCTTCCCGTCGAAGAACGCCCGCGCGTTCCCGTCCTCGCACCCGCAATCGCGGCACATCACTCCACCTCCATGGCGACGACGAGCAGATCCCTGCCCGGCACGACCTCTATGGCGAGGGTCGCCCCCTCGGCCGCCGTCCGCTCCGCGGCGAACGGGAACACGAACTCGAGCGCTTCGCGATCGATGCCGCTCAGGTCGCCGACGACGAGCTCGATCCGAACGATGCGCGCGGCGCCTTCGCGCCTGGCGACCTCCTCGACCTGCTCTATCAACGCGGTCGCCATGCCGAGCTCGTGCATCAGCAGATCCTCGGCAGGAGCTCGCCCTGCGGCACGTCGACGAGCCGGCGGCCGCCGATCGATGTCTCGAGCACCACACGGCCGCGATCGCGCGTCACCGAGCCTATCACCCTCGCGCCGCTTCCTTCCGGCAACCGCCTCCAGCGCTCGAGCACCTCGGCGCTGGCCTCGGGCGCGCAGACTATCAACGCGCGGCCCTCGGACGCGACGTGGAGGAGATCCACGCCGAGCACCTCCGCCACGGCGCGCGCGCCGTCCGAGAACGGCATTTCGCGCTCGCGAAGCAGGATGCCGACGTCCGCTCGCCCGCCGAGCATCTCGTTGAGCGTCGACGCGGCCCCGCCGCGCGTCGGATCACGCATGAAGCGGATCATCGGCGCGAGATCCGCGACGGCGAGCACGAGCCCGTGCACCGGCCCGGTGTCGCTCACGAGCCGGCCGCCCACGTCCATGCCGGCGCGCGCCGCCATCACGGCCATCCCGTGATCGCCGAGATCGCCGCTCGCGATGACCGCGTCGCCCGCCGCGAGCCGGTCGGCCCCGAGCTCGAACCCGGGCAGCGCCTCGCCGATCCCCGCCGTGTTGACGTAGAGCCCGTCGCACTGCCCTCGCGCGACCACCTTCGTGTCACCGGTCGCGATCCCGACGCCGCAGCGAGCCGCCGCGCGGGCGACCGAGTCGAGCACCCCGTCGAGCTCCTCGAACGGCAGCCCCTCCTCGCAGATCAGCGCGAGCGAGAGCCAGAGGGGGCGGCCGCCGCCCACCGCGATGTCGTTCACCGTTCCGTAGACGGCGAGATCGCCGATGTCCCCGCCGGGAAACCGCTTCGGCGAGACGACGAAGCTGTCCGTGGTGAACACGAGCGAGGCGCCGCCGATCGCGAGCCGCGCCGCGTCCGGCAGGCCCCGGAGCGGCCCGTCGCCGAAGCGCGGGGCGATGTGCCCCTCGACGAGATCGCGGGACAGGCGCCCGCCGCCGCCGTGCCCGAGCTGAATTCTGCCTCCGTTCGCCACGATCACCTCGAGTACTTGTAATATGCGGCGCAGCTCCCCTCGCCGCTCACCATGCACGGCCCCACCGGGTGGTCGGGCGTGCACGCGCCGCCGAACATCGCGCAGCCGTCCGGGAGGATCTTCCCCTTGAGGACGTCGCCGCACTGGCATCCGGGATCGGGCCCTCGGCCCGCGGTCGTCACGCCGTACACGCGCGCCGCGTCGAACGCCGCGAGCTCCTCCCGGATCGCGAGGCCGCTCCCGGGGATCACGCCTATCCCGCGCCACACGGCGTCTGCCGGCTCGAGCGCCTCGGCGATGGCCCGCCGCGCCTTCGCGTTCCCCTCGTCCTTCACCACGCGCCGGTACTGGTTCACGACCCGCGCCTCGCCGTCCGCGAGCTGCTCGAGCAGGTCCTGGATCCCGAGGAGGATGTCGAGCGGCTCGAAGCCCGCGATGGTGCACGGGATCCCGTAGCGCTCCGCGAATGGGGCGTACGCCCGGGCGCCGATCACCGCGCTCACGTGCGCCGGGCACAGGAACGCGTCGACGGCGACCTCCGGGTCCTCGGCCAGCGCGACGAGCGCGGGGGGCACGGTCTTGAACGCCGTGAGCATCGAAAACCGCGACGCCCCTCCCGCGCGGGCCGTCCCGAGGAGCGCGGCGAGCGGCGCGACGGTCGTCTCGAAGCCGACCGCGAGGAACACGACCTCGGCCGCGCCGTCTCTCCGGGCGAGCGCCAACGCCTCGGCGGGGGAGTAGCACACCACGACGCGGGCGCCCTCGGCGCGGGCCTCGGAGAGGCTGCGCTCGGTGCCGGGGACCCGCAGCATGTCACCGAAGGAGGCGATCGTGACCCCGCGCCCCGCGAGCTCGATCGCCGCGTCGACGTACCCTGCGTCCGTCACGCAGACCGGGCAGCCCGGGCCGCTGCAGAGAACCACGTTCTCCGGCAGGACGTCGCGGATGCCGTGCCGGGCGATCGCCATCGTGTGGGTGCCGCAGATCTCCATCAGGCGCACCGTTCGCCCGACCCGCGCGAGCCTCTCCGCCGCATCCCGAATCCGCTTCGCGATGTAGCGCGCGGCGTCCGGATCGCGGTATCCGTCCAGGTACTTCATGCCAGGCCGCCCCCCGGCTCGTCGCGCTCGAACCGCGCCATCTCGGCGAACAGGGCGAGCCGCGCGTCCGCCTCCGCCTGATCCAGCTTCTCGATGGCGTAGCCGGCGTGAACGATGACGTAGTCGCCCTCGATCACTTCCTCGACGAGACCCAAATCGACCTGGTAGCGCGTCCCGTCGACCTCGGCGACGGCTGAGCCGCCGTCCGAAATCGAGACGATCCGCATCGGAACCGCTACGCACATCCGAAGCCCCCCCCGGCAACAACCGCCTGCCCGAGCGCGATCCCGCCGTCTCCCGGCGGCACCGCGCGGTGCAGGAGTGTCATATACCCCTCGCGGCGCAACCCCGCCACGATCCTGTCGACCACGATCCGGTTCAGCATCACCCCGCCCGAGAGCGCGACGGTCGAAACCCCGGTCTCCGCCGCGCCGCGCCTCGCGAGCGCGACCGCCGCCCCGGTGATCGCCCTGTGGAACCCCGCGGCGAGCTCGCCCGCACGCGCCCTCGGCAGCGCCAACTCGGCGACCTCCGCGAACAATGGCCCGAGGTCGATTATCGCCGTTTCAGGGTCGACGAGGAAGTCGAACGGGAGCTCGGGCGCGGCGCCGCCGCCGCTCTCGAAATCGCGCGCCGCGGCCTCGAGCCATACCGCGGCCTGTCCCTCGTAGGTGACGGCCGCCGGGGCGACTCCGACGAGCGCGGCGAACGCGTCGAAGGCGCGGCCGACGGCGTGGGTGGAAGGCGCGCCGGAGCCCGTCCGGCACTGGTACCGCAGGGCCTCGAGCTCCACTCCGGAGACGCCGAGCCGCTCGAGGAGCGATCCGTCGAGCCGCGCGCCGCAAGCGATGAGGCGGGCGATCGCCTGCCGCGCGGGCCGGCGCACCGCCGCATCGCCGCCCGGGAGCGGCACTCCCGCGAACGTCCCCTTGCGCGTGAACCCCGCCGGCGTGACGTGCAGCAGCTCCCCGCCCCAGATCGCGCCGTCGGTCCCGAGGCCGGTGCCGTCGAAGACGAGCGCCAGCGCCTCCTTCACGCCGTGCTCGGCCATGCACGCCGCCGCGTGCGCGTGGTGGTGCTGCACCGCGACGACCGGCGCGCCGAGCCGCGCGGCGAGCTCGATCCCGACGCGGGTCGCGCGCATGTCCGGGTGGAGATCGACCGCGACGACCTCGGGCTCGCGGGCGAAGTACGCCGGGAAGACGCGCACGACCTCGAGGAGCCCGTCGAGCGCCTCGGGCGTCTCGAGATCGCCGACGTGCGGCGAGAGGACGACCTCGTCCGCGAAGCCGAGCGCGATCGCGTTCTTCAGCTCGGCGCCCATGGCGAGGACGGTCCGCGCGAGCGGCGCCTCGAGCCGAATCGGCGTCGGCGCGTAGCCGCGCGCCCTGCGGAGCACCCTCGGCTCGCCCGAGATCTCGGCGCACAGGGAGTCGTCGTTGCGCAGCGCGATCTCCCGGTCGTGGCACAGGTAGAGATCCGCGATCCCCGAGAGGCGCTCGACCGCCTCGGCGTTCGTGACGCAGATCGGCTCGCCGCGCCGGTTGCCGCTCGTCATCACGAGCAGCTCGAACCGTGCGACGGGATCGCCCGGCAGCGGTTCGGCGAGCAGCAGGTGGAGCGGCGATGTCGGCAGCATCACGCCCAGCGTCGCCGTGCCGGGCGCGAGCAGGTCGAGCGGGAGCCCGGCCGAGGCGCACGCGCCGGGATCCGCGTCGAGGATCGCGATAGGCGCGATCGGGCTCTCGAGGAGGCGCGCCATGGCCTCCGGGACGCGGCAGTAGCGGGCCGCGGCGCGCAGATCCCGCGCCATCACGGCGAAAGGCTTGTGCGGCCGCCGCTTGAGGTCGCGCAGCCGCCCGAGCGCCGCCCGGTCGAAGGGGTTCACCGCGAGCAGGAAGCCGCCCAGCCCGCGCACCGCGACGATCCGCCCGTCCCGGATCGCCTCGCGCGCTACCCGCAGCGGATCGGGCGCGTCCAAGACAGCGCCGTCCGCGTCGAGGAGCCGGAGCCTCGGCCCGCAGATCGGGCACGCGATGCTCTCGGCGTGGTACCGCCGGTTCGCCGGATCCCCGTACTCGGCGCGGCAGGTCGGGCACAGGGGGAACGCCTTGAGCGCGGTCCGCTCGCGGTCGTACGGCATCCCCTCGACCACGGTGTAGCGCGGGCCGCAGCTCGTGCAGGTGGTGAACGGGTAGCCGAAGAAGCGGGTGCCGGGATCGAGCACCTCGCGCGCGCAGTCCTCGCACATCGCGAGATCCGCCGGGATGGAGATCCGCATCGCGCCCGACGCCGCGCTCTCGGCGATCTCGAAGCCGCGAAGCTCCTCCCCGGGCGGGACGACGGCGCGCGAGATCTCCACCAGCTCGTCGAGCCTCGCCTGTCTGGGCAGCCGCTCGGGCAGCCGAGCGACGAACCTTTCGATCTCGGCGCGCGCCCCCTCGACGACGAGGCGCACCGTCCCGGAGCGGTTCTGGACATACCCCGCGAGGCCGTCCGCGGCCGCGATCCGCGCGAGTGTCGGCCGGAAACCGACGCCCTGGACCACGCCGCGCAGATCCAGGGTGAGGCGGATGGTGACTCGAGACATGAGGAATATCAGTATGCTACGGAAGGCCGTCGGGACAAAGCGCTATGGTCAGGCAAGCATATTCGATAGTGAAAACGACCTATCGAAAATCATATTTTTTCGCGCACACACGAGATAGACAACCGCATTGGCCGAAGCGCCAAAACGAATTCCACCGAGGAGGCGATCTTGCGTATTACAATCGACGGGCGCGAGTTCGAGTGCGAAGGAAGTCAGACCGTTCTCGACGTGGCGCGCCAAAACGGCATCAACATCCCCGCCCTGTGCTACCACGCGAAGACCGGCAAGGCCGGCAGGTGCCGTGCGTGCCTCGTCGAGATCGAGGGCGTAAACGGCCTGAAGGAGTCGTGCGCGCTCCCCGTTCGCGACAAGATGGCCGTCCGCACCGCGACCCCGCGCGTCCTCGAGGCGAGGCGGATGGTCGTGGAGCTGCTCCTCGCCGACGGCCACCACAACTGCATCTCGTGCCAGGCGAACGGCGCCTGCGAGCTGCAGAAGATGGCGTACGACCTCGGCATCGAGCGGCCCGGGATCCGCATCGACAGCGCGCCGTCACCCCTCGACGAGTCGTCCCAGGGCATCGTGCGCGAGGCTGACAAGTGCATCGAGTGCGGCCGCTGCGTCAGCGCGTGCCAGAACGGCGTCGTCAACGAGGTGCTCGCCTTCGGCTACAGGGGCAAGCACACCAAGGTCGTGTGCGACGAGGACGTGCCGATGGGCGAGTCGACCTGCGTGCAGTGCGGCGAGTGCGTGCAGATCTGCCCGGTCGGCGCGCTCGTCCTGCGCCAGCCCAAGGACCGGAAGATCCGGCCGATCGAGACGCAGGCGACGAAGGTCACGTGCCCGTACTGCGGCGTCGGCTGCCAGATCGATTTTCACGTCAAGGACAACAAGTACGCGTTCGCCATGGCGCACGAGCAGCGCTGGAACGAGCAGCCGAACAAGGGGATGCTCTGCGTCAAGGGCCGCTTCGGGCTCGACTTCGTCGACGCCCCCGACCGGCTCCGCACTCCGCTCGTCCGCAAGAACGGCGAGCTGCAACCCACGACCTGGGACGAGGCGCTCGCGACCGTCGCGGAGCGGCTTGGGAAGGTCAAGGCCGCCCACGGCGCGGACGCGATCGGCTTCTTCACGTCCGCGAAGGTCACGAACGAGGAGAACTACGCGCTCATGCGCTTCGCGAGGGCGGTCGTCGGCACCAACAACATCGACCACTGCGCACGATTGTGACACAGCTCAACCGTGGCCGGTCTGGCCGCAACCCTCGGCTCGGGCGCCATGACGAACAGCCTCGAGGAGGTCCTCGACGCGAAGGTGATCTTCCTGATTGGATCCAACACGACCGACAACCACCCGGTGTTCGGCGCGCTCATCAAGCGCGCGGTGAAGCAGAACGGCGCGAAGCTGATCGTCTGCGACCCGAGGCGGATCGATCTCGTCAAGTTCTCCGACCTCTGGCTCCAGCAGCGCAACGGGACCGACGTCGCCTTGCTCCAGGGGCTCCAGCACATCATCCTCCGCGACGGGCTGGAGGCCAAGGAATACGTCGCCGAGCGCTGCGAGGGGTTCGACGAGTACAAGAAGTCGCTCGAGCCCTTCACGCCCGAGAAGGTCGAGGAGATCACGGGCGTCCCGCGGGACCTCCTCGAGAAGACCGCGCGGCTCTTCGCGACGGGAGGCCGCGGCGCGCTGTACTACTGCATGGGCATCACGCAGCACAGCCACGGCGTCGACAACGTCAAGGCGTGCGTCAACCTCCAGCTTCTCACGGGCAACATCGGGTTCCTGGGCGGCGGCGTGAACCCGCTGCGCGGCCAGAGCAACGTGCAGGGCGCCTGCGACATGGGCGGGCTGCCGAACGTCTTCACCGGCTACCAGCCGGTGACCGACGAGAACGCGCGCAAGAAGTTCTCCGAGCGATGGAAGGCGCCCGAGCTCTCCGCGAAGCCCGGCCTGACCCTGACGGACATGATCGGCGCCTGCGGCGACAAGATCCGCGCGCTCTACGTGCTCGGGGAGAACCCGCTCATGTCCGATCCCAACCTGCACCACGTGGAGGAGAGCCTCGCGAAGCTCGATCTGCTCGTCGTTCAGGACATCTTCCTCACGGAGACCGCCAAGCGCGCCGACGTGGTGCTCCCGGGCGTCACCTTCGCCGAGAAGACCGGCACCATCTCCAACACGGAGCGGCGCGTGCAGCTCTCGAACCAGGCGATCCGGCCCACGGGCGACGCGCGCCAGGACTACGAGATCGTCGCGGATCTCGCCGCGCGGTTCGGACACGAGTTCCCGCGCAGCCCCGAGGCGCTGTTCGAGGAGATCCGCGCGCTCACGCCGTCGTACGCGGGCATCACCTTCGACAGGATCCGCGAGGTCGGCATCCAGTGGCCGTGCCCGAACGAGGGGCACCCGGGCACCAAGTTCCTGCACCGCGACAAGTTCTCGCGCGGCAAGGGGGTGCTGACGCCGCTCGCGTACAAGCCGCCCGCGGAGGAGCCGGACGCGGAATGGAACATGACGCTCTCGACGGGGCGGCTCCTAGAGCACTTCCACACCGGGAGCATGACCCGGCGCTCCGCCATCCTCGACTTCATCGTGAAGACCGGGCACGTCGAGATCCACCCGTCCGACGCCGCGAAGCACGGCCTCGCGACGGGCGACGAGGTCCGCGTGTCGACCCGCCGCGGCGAGATCACGACCCGGGTGCTCGTCACCGACCGCGTCGCGCCGTCCTCGATCTTCGTGCCGTTCCACTTCGCCGAGGCGGCGGCCAACGTCCTCACGAACGACGCCCTCGACCCGGTGTCCAGGATCCCCGAGTACAAGGTTTGTGCGGCCCGCATCCGACCGGCCGCCAGAGCGTGATCGACGAACGGAGGCAAACGCGATGTTGACCACTGAACTCAAGCTCTCCATCGAGCAGATGGCCGCGAGATATCCGAGCCGCCGATCGGCCCTCATGCCCGCGCTGCACCTGGTCCAGCGCGCGTCGGGCGGGTGGGTCTCCAAGGAGCAGCTGGCGGAGATTGCCGACGCGATCCAGATCCCGCGCTCGGTCGCGTTCGGCGTGCAGAGCTACTACACGATGTACAACCGGCAGCCGGTCGGGCGCTACCACCTGCAGGTCGACGTCAACGTCCCGGCGATGCTCGCGGGCGCGGACGAGACCGTGGCGGCGCTCTCGAAGCTGCTCGGGATCGCCCCGGGCGAGACGACCGGGGACGGCCTCTTCACGCTGTCGCGCGTGCAGGATCTCGGCGCGTGCGGCAGCTGCCCGGTGATCCAGGTCAACGACCGCTACTACACGAAGGTGACGCCGGACCGCGTCGGCGCGCTCATCGACAGCCTGCGCAAGGGCGTGATGCCGGACTGGGACGACACGGCCGCGTTCGGGACCGAGTGCAACCTCCTCCTCAAGCACCGCGGCTCGACGAAGCACCGCGACATCGCCGCCTACCAGGCGGACGGCGGCTACAAGGCGCTCGCGAAGGCGCTGGAGATGGGGCGGGCCGCGGTCGCCCAGGAGGTGAAGGACGCGGCCGTCCGCGGGCGCGGCGGCGCCGGCTTCCCGATGGGCACGAAGTGGAGCTTCGTCCCGAAGGACACCGGCAAGCCGGTCTACCTGATCTGCAACGCGGACGAGGGCGAGCCCGGCACGTACAAGGATCGGCAGATCATGGAGTTCGATCCGCACCTCCTCATCGAGGGGATGGCGATCGCCGGCCTCGCGATCGGCTCGGCGCTCGGGTTCATCTACATCCGCGGCGAGTTCGACTGGATCGCCGACATCCTGGACGCCGCCATCGAGCAGGCCCGGCGCGGGAAGCTCCTCGGCGCGAGCGTCCTCGGCTCCGAGTTCGCGTTCGACATCGTCGTGCACCGTGGAGCGGGCGCCTACGTCTGCGGCGAGGAGACGGCGCTCATCGAGTCGCTCGAGGGCAAGCGCGGGCAGCCGCGCCTGAAGCCGCCCTTCCCCGCCGCCGTGGGCGTCTACGGCTGCCCGACCGTCGTCAACAACGTCGAGTCGCTCGCGCTCGTGCCGTACGTCATCGAGCACGGCGCCGCGGCCTTCAAGGAGATCGGGACGCCGAACAACTTCGGCCCGAGGATCTTCGGCATCTCCGGCCACGTGAAGAGGCCCGGGACCTACGAGTACCCGCTCGGCACGCCGCTCGAGACGCTGCTCGAGGCCGCGGGCGGCGTCGACGGCAAGCTCAAGGCGGTGATCGTCGGCGGCCTCTCGGTCCCGATCCTGACCGCGGAGGAGGCCAAGGGGCTCCGCATGGACTACGACTCGTGCCAGAAGGCCGGCACCATGCTGGGCTCGGGCGGGGTCATCGTGATGAACGACACGACGAGCATCCCGAAGGTCGCCCTGCGCGCCATCGAGTTCTACGCGCACGAGTCGTGCGGGCAGTGCACGCCTTGCCGCAACGGCTCGAACGCCGTCCGCGCGCTGCTGACCCGGCTCGCCGCCGGCCACGGCTCCAGAGAGGACATTGACACCGTCCTCCGCTTGTGCCAGACGATTCGCGGCACGACTCTGTGCCCCACCGGCGAGGCGTTCGCGATGCCGATCCAGGCGATGGTCAAGAAGTTCCGAGGCGAGTTCGAAGCCCTCGTCGGCTGACGGGCGAGCGCTCGATCTCTCAGAAGGACCTCCTCATAGAAGGACACAGGAAGGAGAACAAAAAGATGTCGAACAAGCCGTTTGAAATCGTCCAGACATGCTGCACCGCGGGTGCGTACAAGGCCAAGCTCGCGATCCCGAACCTCCTGGTGAGATCGTTCATGGCGGGCCTCTTCATCGCCGTCGGCGCGGCGCTCGCGACGGTGTGCGGGACCGGGATCGCGACCCCGGGCCTCAAGTCGCTGATCGCCGGCTCGGTCTTCCCGGTCGGCCTCATCGCGATCGTCCTGACGGGCATGGAGCTGTTCACGGGCGACTGCATGCTCATGCCGGTCGCGGTGCTGAACAAGCGGACGACCTGGATGCGCATCCTCCTCGTGTGGGTGTTCGTCTACGTCGGGAACTTCGTCGGCTCGATCTTCTGGGCGTACCTGATGTCCGTGGGCCCGCTGTGCAAGGGCGGCGGGGCCATCCTCACGCCGGCCGGCGAGAACGCGAAGGCGATCGCGGAGAGCAAGGTGCTGCCGTACATCGCCGAGGGCGCGGCCGGCTGGTGGTCGGCGTTCATGAAGGGGATCGCGTGCAACCTGCTCGTCAACGTCGCCATCCTGCTGGCGTTCTCGTCCAAGAGCATGATCGGCAAGTTCTTCGGCATCTGGTTCCCGATCATGGCCTTCGTCGCCTCCGGCTTCGAGCACAGCGTGGCGAACATGTACTTCATCCCGGCGGGCATCTTCATGGGCGCGAACGTCACGTGGGCCCAGTTCGCCGTCTGGAACCTCGCGCCCGTGACGCTGGGCAACATCGTCGGCGGCATGGTGTTCATCGGCTTCGTCTACTACTACGTCTTCTGCAGGGAGATGCCCAAAGAGGCGTGAACCGTCGTGCCCAGCCTCTCGAACGAGCGGACCGAGCCGGCGGGGGCGATCGTCCTCGCCGGCGGCTCGAGCACCAGGTTGGGGTTCGACAAGCGATCGCTCTCCTTTGGGGGCGTGCCGCTCCTGGAGCACCTCTGCGCGGCGCTTCGGCCGCACTTCGATCAGCTCCTCGTCGGGGTCGACGAACCGGAACGGTGGGCGTACCTCGACGCGGAGATCGTCGTGGACGCTCGGCCCGGCGTGGGCCCGCTCATGGGGCTCGCCGGCTGCCTCGCTCGCGCGAGGAACGATCTCAACTTCGTGACCGCGTGCGACATCCCGCGGCCGCCCATGATTCTCGTCGGGCACCTGCTCCGGGCCGCCGCGACGCGTGACGGGGCGATCCCTGTCAACGCCGACGGCTACATCGAGCCGCTCTTCGGCGCGTACCGTCGCCGGCTGCTCCCCACGATCGAGCGCCTGCTCGATCGCGGAGAGCGCCAGGTGCGCAAGCTGTATGATGGGCACGACTTCGCGTTCGTCGAGCTCGCGCCGCTCGGGTTCGGCGCGCTGCCGAACATCAACACGCCCGAAGATCTCGAGCAGCTCAAGGCGCTGCTCGGGCAGACGGGGTGACGCCGACATGAGCCGAGCACCCATAGATACGGTCACGGTGACGCGGCTGTCGACCGCGGGCGTGCCCGAACCGCCGCGCGAGGAGCGGTGCGGCGTCGCCGTGGAGGGGATCGTCACCATCGACGTGAGCGGGATCGGCGCGTACACGATCATGTGCACGCCGCTCGACGCCCGGCCGCTCGCGGTCGGGTTCCTCTTCTGCGAGGGGATCATCTCGTCGCTCGACGAGATCGACGCGCTGGCCGAGTGCCCGGACGCGCCCGACGTCCTGCGCGTGACGCTCGCCCCTCGAGCCTCGGCGCGGGCCTCGGGAAAGGGCGGTCGCCTCGTCGTCTCCTCCTGCGGCGTCTGCGGGAGCGAGAACCTCGACGAGACGCTGGGCGCCCTCCCCCGGGTCGGCGACTCGCTCCGCGTCGGGGCCCGGGTCCTGCGCGCCGCGAACCGCGCCATGGTCGACCGACAGGTCGCCTACAAGGGTTGCGGCGGCACGCACGCGGCGATGATCTTCGATGCACGCGGGGAGCCCGTCTCCTTCGCCGAGGACGTGGGCCGCCACAACGCGCTCGACAAGGCGATCGGGAAGATCCTGCTCGCCGGGGGCTCGACCGCGGGTCGCGGCGTCGCGCTCTCCGGCCGGGTCAGCCTGGAGATGATCACGAAGTGCGCGCGCGCCGGGATCGAGCTCGTCGGCGCGGTCTCCGCCCCGACCTCGCTCGCGATCGAGGCCGCCACGCGTTGCGGGATCACCCTGTGCGCGTTCGTCCGCGAGGATCGCGCGACCGCCTTCACGCGCGCCGACAGGATCCTCTCCTAGCTTCCAGCGCTCAGCCGCCCGCGGTCTGCGGGAACGCGGTGTTCGAGTAGAGGTACTCGACCTTCTCCTTGTGCCGCTTCTCCTCGGTGGCCATGCGCAGCAGCATCTCCTTCGCCGGACCGTCCGGGTGCACGGCGGCGAGCCCCGAGTAGAACGCCCAGGAGCTCTGCTCCCGGTGGGCGGCCACGAGGTAGACGTCCTTGCTCTCCAGGTTCTTCGCCGGGTCCGGCCTCTCGAGGTGCTCGGCGATCTTGTAGTCGATCACCTGCGTGAGTCGGAGGGCGTCCGCGCCGAGCTTGCCCGCCTTGTACTCCTCCAGGAACGTCCGGTGCCTCTTCTCCTCCTTGGCCAGGGAGTCGAGCGCGTCCTTGGCGGCGGCGTCCTGCACCTTGTCGTGGAGCCCCACGTAGAAATCGTGCGCCTCGATCTCGCGCTGGATCGCGATGTCGACGAGCTCTGCCAGCTTGCGGTCCTCCATGCGTCCTCCTTGTCCGACGCCGTGGCGTGTCGCCACGGTGCGTTCGCCTCGACCGGCAACCTTGCTTCTACCACCGCACCGGGCCCGGGCAAACCCCATGCGGAAAGTCGACCGTTGCGCGGGTGAAAACGGATGGCGCCCAGCGTTATGTATTTCTGGACATAGCGATTACCATCCGTATAATCCGCTCGTCGCCTCGCGCGCTGGAGCTTGCCACTCATGACACAGGAGAATCGCATGGAAATCCTCATTGACGGACGACGGATCAGCGCCCAGGAAGGTCAAACGATACTTCAAGCCGCCCGCGCCAACGGCATCTACATCCCGTCGCTCTGCTACCACGACAAGGTGGGCGTCGCGGGCAAGTGCCGCGCCTGCCTGGTGGAGATCGATGGCGTCCGGGGCCTCCAGACGTCGTGCTCGGTCGCGGCCAAGGACGGCATGACGGTTCGCACGAACACTCCGATCGCCCGCGAGGCGCAGAGGCTGGTCGTCGATCTCCTCCTCTCCACCGGCACCCACGACTGCCTCGCCTGCGAGAAGAACGGGTTCTGCGAGCTCCAGAACGCCGCGTACCATCTCGGCGTCGAGCGGCCGTCGATCAGCCTCCCGGCACCCGCGCCGAGGCTCGACCAGAGCTCGGCGTTCATCCAGGTGGACCGCAACAAGTGCATCCAGTGCGGCAGGTGCATCCGCGGCTGCCAGAACGGCGTCGTCAACGGCGTTCTGGATTTCGGCTACCGCGGTTGCCGCGCGGAGATCATCTTCGACGAGGACGCGCCGATGGGCGCCTCGACCTGCGTGCAGTGCGGCGAGTGCGTGCAGATGTGCCCGGTCGGCGCGCTCACGGAGAAGAAGGCGCTCGGAATGGCCCGGCGATGGGAGACCCGCGTCGTGCGCACGACGTGCCCGTACTGCGGGGTCGGCTGCCAGCTGGACGTCCACGTCAAGGGCGAGCGGGTCGTCCGAGTGACCGGCACCGAGGACGGCAATCCCAACCGCGGATTCCTGTGCGTCAAGGGGCGGTTCGGCTACGACTTCATGTACTCCGAAGATCGTCTCACGACGCCGCTCATCCGGGAGAACGGCGAGCTGCGAAAGGCGACCTGGGACGAGGCGCTCGATCTCGTCGCCGCCAGGTTCAAGCAGATCATCGCCGAGTCGGGTTCGGACGCGCTCGGCGGCGTCGCCTGCGCGCGGAGCACGAACGAGGACTGCTATTCCATGCAGAAGCTGTTCCGGGCGACGCTCAAGACCAACAACATAGATCACTGCGCACGAACGTGACACGCCCCCACCGTCGCCGGTCTGGCGACCTCCTTCGGCTCGGGCGCGATGACCAACTCGTTCAACGAATACGCGCGGGCGAAGCTGCTCTTCTGCATCGGGACGAACATGACCGAGGCGCACCCGGTCGCCTCCTACTACGTCAAGCAGGCGGTCGCGAAGGGCGCGACCTTGATCGTCGTGGACCCGCGCCGGCACGCGCTCGCGGATCACGCCCAGATCTTCGCGCAGATCAAGGTCGGCTCGGACATCGCGTTCCTCGGCGGCCTCATGCGCGTCCTCATCGAGGAGGATTTATACGACAAAAGCTACGTCACCGAATGCTGCGAGGACTTCGATTCCCTGAAGGCGAAGGTGCTCGAGACGCCTCTCGAGGAGGCCGCGCGCTTGAGCGGCGTCGAGGTCGAGCTGATCCAACACATCGCCCGCACCATGGCCGAGATCCGGCCGGGCATGGCCTGCTACACGCTCGGGATCACCGAGCACACCTGCGGCAAGAACAACGTCATGTCGGTCGCGAACCTGCAGATGCTCCTCGGGAACGTCGGCAAGGAGTGCGGCGGCGTGAACCCGATGCGCGGGCAGAACAACGTGCAGGGCGCGTGCGACGTGGGCGCGCTGCCGAACGTGTTCCCGGGCTACCAGCCGGTCACGGTCCCCGCGAACCGGGAGAAGTTCGAGAAGCTGTGGGGCGTCACGGGGCTGCCGGATAAGGTCGGCATGATGATGCCGGACATGATGGACGGGCTCGCGAGCAAGAGGATCCGCGGCTTCTACATCTACGGGGAGAACCTCGCGAACACCGAGCCGAACATCACGCACGTCGAGAAGAGCCTGGCCGCCGCCGAGTTCATCGTCGTCCAGGACATCTTCCTGAACGAGACGACGAGGTTCGCGCACGTCGTGCTCCCGGCCGCGGCCTGGGGCGAGGACGAGGGCGTATTCTCGAGCAGCGAGCGCCGCGTGAGCATGGTCAGGAAGTGGAAGAACCCGCCGGGGGAGGCCAAGCCGAGCTGGTGGATCTTCAAGGAGCTCGCGAAGCGGTTCGGCCAGGAGTGGAAGTCGAACAGCGGCCGGGAGATCTGGGACGACGAGATGACGATGCTCGCGCCGGCGTTCGGCGGGATCAAGTACGACCGCATCCAGAAAGACGGCTTGCAGTGGCCGTGCCCCAACGTCGAGCACCCCGGCACGGCGTTCCTCCACCGCGACGGCAAGTTCACGCGCGGCAAGGGGCTCTTCAAGGCGGTGAGCTGGACCCCGCCCGCCGAGGTGCCGGACGACGAATACCCGCTGGTGCTCTCGACCGGGCGCCGGCTGTACCACTACCACACGCGCACGCAGACCGGCCGCGCGGGCATGAACCAGCTGCTGCCCGAGGAGCTCGCGGACATCTCGCCGGCCGACGCGCGAGAGCACGGCGTCGCGGACGGGGACATGATCATTCTGAGGACGAGGCGCGGCCAGGTGAACATACGCGCCCGCGTCAGCGACCGCATCCCGCGGGGACTGGTCTGGGCGTCGTTCCACTTCCGCGAGGGGAACGCGAACTGGCTCACGAACAACGCGTTCGATCCCGAGACGAAGACCGCCGAGTACAAGGCATGCGCGGTGAGGATCGAGAGAATCGGCTGATGCAGACTATTTGCGGTCACACGCGCGAACAGTTCCTGGAGATGGCGAGGCGGTTTCACGGCTACCCGGCGCCGGGCCTGATCGCGGGCGGCTTCATGGTCGATCTGGCGCTGAGCCGCCTGCCCCCGGGCATCCTGTTCGACGCCATCGCGGAGAGCCCCGCGTGCCTGCCCGACGCGATCCAGATGCTGACGCCGTGCACGGCCGGGAACGGTTGGCTCAAGATCGTCGACACCGGACGCTTCGCGATCTGTCTCTACGACAAGCGCTCGGGGGACGGCTTCCGGGTGTTCGTCGAGCCTTCGCGGCTCGAGCCGTGGACGGAGATGAGATGCTGGCTCATGAAGCTCAAGCCCAAGGCCGAACAGGACACGCCGGCGCTCGTCGACCAGATCTTCGATGCGGGGAGGCGCCCTTACGGCGTTCGGGCCGTGAGGCTTCCCGCCGAGCTTCGCAGGAAGCAGAGCAAAGGCCCCATCGCCGTCTGTCGTGTGTGCGGAGAGCCGTACCCGCAGCGGCACGGGGCGACCTGTCGTGGTTGCCAGTGCAGCACCATCTATGAGGGGCCGGCGTCTCATCAGAGGCGAAACGCTCACGGCCTGTGTCTCGAGCCGCGGGAATCAGCAATCCAAGGAGGAACACGATGACCAATAAGGAATCGATCAAGGAGATCGGTGCCTCGAAATGGAGACGGATCGCCATCGCCGTGCTCGTGCTCGGCTCCCTGTGGGGCGTCGCTGAGGTCGTGCTCAACGACGTCGTCAAGGCCGCGGACGTTCCGTTCCGGGCCGGCATCCTGACCGGGTTCGGCATGCTCGCCATGGGGATCCTGCTCGGGTACGGGCGCAGGCCGCTCGCGATTCTCGGCGTCCCGGTGGTCGCGGTGCTCGTCAAGCAGATGGTCGTCCCGCTCTTGGGCGCGTCCGTGCTGTGCAAGGCGAACTCGTGCATCGCGGTGCTGCTCGAGGCGGCGCTCCTCGCGGGCGTCGCCGCCGTCGCGATGCGCGGGATCGGGAAGAGCGCGATCGCGCGCGCCGGGGCCGGCGCCGGGGCGGGGCTCGCCTCCGCCGTTCCCTTCTACTTCGTCGGGCTCGCGGTCGCGCCTTGCGCCTACCTCATGTCGTTCGACCGCGCGGGCGGGTTCGCGGCGTTCATGGTGCAGGAGGGGCTCGTCTGGGCGGCGTTCTCGGCGGTGCTTTTCCCCTTCGGCTTCGCGCTCGGCGCCCGGGTCCGCGAGCCGCTCTTCGCCCTCGCGGAGCGCCGGCCTATCGCCTGCCGCGGCTTCGCGCTCGGCGTCGCGCTGTCCTGCTGGATCGCCGCTGCGCTGACCATCTCCCTCGGCGCCTGAGTCGGGAAATGCTCCGCCGCTTTGCGCCCTCCCCGCACCGTCAACGCACACGCCTCCGCACGGTCGTTCCGATCGCGTCCCCGAGCTCGCTCACGTTCATGCGGGTCAAGAGGTCCGTCAGTGCCCGGTTTCCCGGGCGCGCGAGTCGGGCGACCTTCTGATAGATGCAGAAGGTATCCTCGAGCAGGCGCAGGCGCGGGAAGAGCACGGTCAGCGCGCCACGCTCGAGCTCGGGCAGGAGCGCATACTTGGGCAGCAAGCCGACTCCGTAACCGGCCAGCGTCGCGTTTACCATGCCGCGAACGTGGTCAATAGCCAACATCCGCCCGAACGTGGGCCGCCGGCCGGCAGGCAGGGTGCTGAGCAGGGTCGTCCACCACCGCCCCTGGGTATCGAGCGAAATCACCGGCACGCTCTGCAGATCGAGCGGTTTCCGCACGGCGTGGCGCTCGAGGAACTCCGGCGCCGCCACAACCACGTACTTCTCGCGGAACATTTCGGTCCGGTGCACCGCCGGATGGCCGTGCGGCCTACAATCCACGACCAAGTCCACCTCGTCCCGGAGCAGCGGACCGTCGAGGCTGTTGCTGAACTGGAAGTCCACGTGCAACTCCGGATGCTCTGCCAGCAGAGGCTTGAGCTTGTACAGCAGCACGGTGGTTCCGAACTCGATGGTCGAGCCGAGCACGACGCGTAGCGCGCCCTCCTTGCCTCCCGCGCAAAGGCGACGCTCGGCCTCGTCGATTTCGTCGAAGACCTGCTGACAGGTGTGGAACAAGTCTTCTCCCGCAGCGGTCAGGGCGAAGCGCCTACCCCGCCAGTCCACCAGCTCGCAACCCAGATCGTCCTGTAGCTTGCGCAGCGCGTGACTGATTGCGGAGGGTGTGACGTGCAAGCGGAGCGCGGCCACCTGGTAGCTGCCGACCCGCGCGACTTCGAGGAAGGCGCGCAGCCGGCCGAGATCCATCGCCATGGTTCCCTCCCCTTCTTTTTGGGTGAGTATCGTTCATTCTAACGGAGAATTCATTTCATTTTCTTCATCCACGAGATCCTGCCATGATCGCAGCAGGCGGCCCGTGCGGGCTCGAGGGGGGTGATCATGAACAACAGCGTCTTTCATTTCGATGTCCCGCAGAACGAGCCGATCCTCGAGTACGCCCCCGCCTCGCTCGAGCGCCAGCACCTACAGGCCGAGCTCGCTCGCCAGGCCGCGATCGAGGTCGAGATCCCCCTCGTCATCGGCGGCGAGGAGGTGCGGACCGGGCGTACGCGCGGTGTCGTCATGCCATGTGAGCACGGGCACGTGTTGGCCCAGTGCCACTTGGCCGGGAAGAACGAGGTGGGTCGCGCCGTGAAGGCGGCCTTGGCAGCGCACGAGGCGTGGTCGGCGCTGTCGTGGATCGAGCGCGCGTCGATCATGCTCAAGGCGGCCGAGTTGCTGTCGAAGGATCACCGCCTGCGGATCACGGCGGCGACGATGCTGGGGCAGGGAAAGAGCGTCCACCAGGCCGAGATCGACGCCGCATGCGAGACGATCGACTATCAGCGCTACAATGTGTACTTCGCCTCGCAGATCTACGCGGGGCAACCGCGCTCGACGATCGAGCAGCTCAATCGGATGGAGTACCGGCCGCTCGAAGGGTTCGTGTTCGCGGTCAGCCCTTTCAACTTCACGGCGATCGCCTCCAACTTGAACATGGCGGTCGCCCTGATGGGCAACACGACCGTGTGGAAACCGGCCAGCACGGCGGTGCTCTCGAACTACTACCTCATGCGCCTGCTGATGGAGGCCGGTCTACCGCCGGGCGTCGTCAACTTCGTCCCGGGCGCGGGCGAGCTCGTGGGGCGGACCGTGCTCGAGCACCCTCGTCTTTCCGGTATCCACTTCACGGGGTCCAACGCCACGTTCAACCACCTGTGGCGGTCGATCGCGGAAAACCTGCCCACCTACCGCTCGTATCCGCGCATCGTGGGCGAGACCGGCGGGAAAGACTTCATCTTCGCCCACGCGTCGGCGGACCCGTTGGCAGCAGCCACGGCCATGGTCCGCGGCGCGTTCGAATACCAAGGCCAGAAGTGCTCGGCCGCGTCGCGCGCGTACGTACCCGCGTCGCTCTGGCCGGCGATCCGCGACGCTGTGGTCGACATGGTCTCCAGCATCCGCGTCGGAGATGTTCGCGACTTCGGCAACTTCGTCAACGCCGTCATCGACGAAGCCTCCTTCGACAACACCATGCGCTACATTGCTTTGGCCCGGTCGTCGGAAGACGCCCGAATACTGTGCGGCGGCGACGGCGACAAGGCGGTGGGCTACTTCGTGCAGCCTACGGTCATCGAGGTTCGGAACCCGCGCTTCGTCACCATGGAGGAGGAGATCTTCGGGCCGGTGCTCAGCGTCTTCGTGTACGACGACGCTCGCTGGACCGAGACCCTACATCTCTGTGACGCCACATCGCCGTACGCGCTGACCGGTGCCATCTTCTGCCGGGACAGGTACGCGTTCATCGAAGCGTGTCGGATCCTCCGCTACGCGGCCGGCAACTTCTACATCAACGACAAGCCGACGGGCGCCATGGTCGGCCTGCAGCCGTTCGGCGGCGCGCGTTGCTCGGGAACGAACGACAAGGCGGGCGGACCCCTCAACCTGTTGCGCTGGATCAGCCCGAGGACCATCAAGGAAACGTTCCTGCCGCCCACGTCGTACGAGTACCCTTTCATGGGATAGCCCTCCCTCCTCTTACACCCGCGCAACCTGGTGAGCCGGATCTCATCCGGCGCGCCCTTGGACCGTCGTCGGTGTCGGCCCTCGCTCCTTTGAATCGCCGCTGCGCCGACCACCTCCCTCTGCGCCATGCGAGAAGCCCTCGAACCCCCGCGCGGCGTTGTGGTACCCTGTCCCTACAAGCAGTCGAAGAAAGGTGAGACCATGAAGAGACCCATCGCCTGGCTCGTCGCCACGTCGTGCGCGGCGGCGGTCACGACTGCGGGAGTGGCGTCGTCCGCCCAGGACGAGGCGGATCCGGCCAAGGCGGCCTTCGGCCTCGGCGGAGAGCTTTTCGACAAGGGCGACTACGCCGCCGCGGCGGACGCGTTCCGCGAGGCGAACCGGCTCAAGCCCTCGTGGAAGCTCTTCTACAACATCGGGCAGGCCGAGGCGGCCGGCAGACGTTACGGCCTCGCGCTCGAGGCGTTCGAACGGTACCTCATCGAGGGCGGCGACGAGATCGCCGCGGACAGGAACGACGAGGTCATCAAGATTCCGGGGACGGTCCTTAATAGTTTACTAATTCTTCGGTTCTCGCAATATCGACGTGCGCCACCACCGGTCTCGCTCCCGCTGGACAGCTGGGAATCGGCTCTCCCCGCGCCTTGAGCCGATGCGCAGGGCGCGGTAGGATGTGCGACCATGACCGACAACAAAGTCGAACACGCGATCCACGATCTCGAGGCGAAGCTCGCGGAGGCGACGGACCACGCCGTCCCGGAGCAGGTCGCGAAGCGGCACGCGGAGGGAAAGCTCACGGCCCGGGAGCGGATCCACAAGCTCCTCGATCCCGGCTCGTTCCACGAGACCGACGCGTTCGCCGTGCACCGCTGCACGGACTTCGGGATCGACAAGAAGCGGATCCCGGGCGACGGCGTGATCACGGGGTGGGGGACGATCGACGGCCGCAGGGTGTTCGTCTTCTCGCAGGAGTTCATGGACTTCGGCGGCGCGCTCGGCGAGGTGTTCGCCAAGAAGGTCGTCAAGATCATGGACCTCGCGATGAGCAACCGCTGCCCGATCATCGGCCTGAACGACTCGGGCGGGGCGCGGATCCAGGAGGGCGTGATGTCGCTCGGCGGCTACGGCGACATCTTCTTCCGCAACCCGCAGGCCTCGGGCTACATCCCGCAGATCTCGGCGATCCTGGGGCCCTGCGCGGGCGGCGCGGTCTACTCGCCGGCGATCACGGACTTCATCTTCATGGTGCGCGACACGAGCCACATGTTCATCACCGGCCCGGCGGTGATCAAGACGGTCACGGGCGAGGAGATCTCGTTCGAGGCGCTCGGCGGCGCGAGGACCCACGGCCAGAAGTCCGGGGTGTGCCACTTCGAGTGCAAGGACGAGGCGTCGTGCCTCGCGGAGATCCGCGCGCTGCTCGGCTACCTGCCGCAGAGCTGCGCGGACAAGCCGCCGCGGTCCGACTGGGATCGCGAGCAGGCGCTCACCAACGACGAGATCCTGGCGGTCATCCCGGACCACCACCGCAAGGTCTACGACATGCGCCGGATCATGAAGCTCGTCGCGGACCGCGACTCGTGGCTCGAGGTCGCGAAGAACTTCGGCTCGAACTTCGTGACGGCGTTCGCGCGCGTCGCGGGCCGCCCGGTCGGCGTCCTCGGCAACAACCCGATGAACCTCGCCGGCTGCCTGAACATCAACGCCTCGGACAAGGCCGCGCGGTTCGTCCGCTTCTGCGACTGCTTCAACATCCCGATGATCACGTTCGTCGACGTGCCGGGGTTCCTGCCCGGCGCGGATCAGGAGCACAACGGCATCATCCGGCACGGCGCGAAGCTGCTCTACGCGTACTCCGAGGCGACGGTGCCCATGGTCACCGTGATCGTGCGCAAGGCGTACGGCGGCGCCTACGACGCCATGTGCTCCAAGCACATCGGCGCCGACATCAACCTCGCCTGGCCGTTCGCGGAGATCGCGGTCATGGGGGCCGAGGGCGCGGCGAGCATCATCTTCAAGAAGGAGATCGAGTCCGCCGAGGATCCTATCGCGACGCGCAAGGCGCGCGTCAAGGAGTACGTGGCGCGCTTCTCCAACCCGTACAAGGCCGCCGAGCTCGGCTACGTCGACGCGGTGATCAACCCGGCCGAGACCCGCGCCAGGGTGATCGACGCGCTGGACACCCTCGAGAACAAGCGGATCGACAGACCCAGCAAGAAGCACGGTAACATCCCGCTCTAGCAGAGGCATGCATGACGACACAGCCGAAACACCGCGGACGCGTCCTCGTCGGGAAGCCCGGCCTCGACGGCCACGATCGCGGCGCGAAGTACATCGCCCGGGCGCTCCGGGACGACGGGTTCGAGGTCGTCTACACCGGCATCCGGAGATCGCCCGAGGAGATCGCCGCGGCCGCGGTGCAGGAGGACGTCGACGTCATCGGCCTGAGCCTCCTCTCTGGCGCGCACAACGAGCTGTTCGCGGCGGTGCTCGAGGCGCTGCGCAGGTCCGACGCGGGCGACATCCCGGTGATAGGCGGCGGCGTGATCCCGAAGGAGGACGTCCCCGGGCTCGTCGGCCTCGGCATCCGCGCGGTGTACACGCCCGGGACACCGGTCGGGGAGATCCTGGCGGCGTTCCGGGAGGCGGCCGAAGAGCACCGCAAGGGGCGTCCGGCGTGACGCGGGAGATCCAGACGCTGCTCGCCGAGCTCCGCGCCAGGAGCCCGCGGGCGATCGGCCGCGCCATCTCGATCGTCGAGGACGGCGCACCGGCCGCGGCCGAGATCCTCGCCGCGCTCGAGGACCCGGTGGTGGACTCCGCGCTCGTCGTGGGAGTGACAGGGCCCGGCGGCGCCGGGAAGTCCACACTGACGCAGGCGCTCATCACCTGCTACCGCGCCCAGGGGCGTCGGGTCGGCGTGGTCGCGATCGATCCGTCGTCCACCATCACCGGCGGGGCGCTGCTCGGCGATCGCATCCGGATGATGCGCCACGCGGTCGACGAGGACGTGGTGATCCGCTCGATGGCGACGCGCGGCCGCAGAGGCGGCCTGTGCGCCGCGGCGGGCGCGGCGGTGCGGGTGATGGCGTACTCGGGCTGCGGGATCGTCGTGCTGGAGACGGTCGGCGTCGGCCAGGCCGAGCTCGACGTCGTCGGGCTCGCGGATCTCACCGCGCTCGTGCTCGCGCCCGGGCTCGGCGACGACGTGCAGGCGATGAAGGCCGGCCTCATCGAGCTGGTCGACGCCATCGTCGTCAACAAGGCGGACCAGCCCGCGGCCGAGGCGCTCGCGGCCGAGATGGAGGCGATCGCCGCGGCGACCGGCCGGGCGGTGTACCGAACCTGCGCGGTCGACGGCCGGGGCGTGACGGAGCTGGCGGATGGGTTCGAGGCGCTGGCGGCGGCGCTGCGCGAGAGCGGGCAGATCGCGGAGCGGCGGCGGCGGGCGCGCGGCGCCGAGGTGACGGACTGGGCGCTCGAGATGCTCAGGCCGAAGGTGGCCGAGGGGGTCGAGGCGCTCGGGTCGCTGCGCGGCGATCCGAGGGCGCTGGCGCGGGAGCTGATCGCACGGCTGCTCGCGCGAAAGGACGAGCCATGACGAAGCACCCCAAGGTCGCGGAGTGGGAGGCGAGGATCCTCGGGAAGGCGCTCGAGAAGGCGCCCGAGCGCAGGCCCGAGTTCCGGACCGGCTCCGGCCTCCCGGTCGAGCGCGTGGCGCTCCCCGAGGCGGTCACCGACGCGTACGTCGAGAGCGTCGGCCTGCCCGGCGCGTACCCGTTCACCCGGGGCGTGCAGCCGACGATGTACCGCGGCCGCTTCTGGACGATGCGCCAGTACGCGGGCTTCTCGACCGCCGAGGAGTCGAACGAGCGGTACAGGTACCTGCTCCAGCAGGGGCAGACCGGCCTCTCGGTGGCGTTCGATCTGCCGACGCAGATCGGCTACGACTCCGACGACCCGATGGCCCGCGGCGAGGTCGGCAAGGTCGGCGTCGCGATCGACTCGCTCGCGGACATGGAGGCGCTGCTCGACGGCATCCCGCTCGACAAGGTCTCCACGTCGATGACCATCAACTCGCCGGCGGCCGTGCTGCTCGCCATGTACGTCGCGGTCGGCGAGAAGCAGGGGGTCGCGCCCGCCGCGCTCGAGGGCACGATCCAGAACGACATCCTCAAGGAATACTTCGCGCGCGGGACCTACATCTTCCCGCCGCGCCCGAGCCTGCGGATCGTGACGGACATCTTCGCGTGGTGCAGCGCGAGCACGCCGAAGTTCAACACGATCTCCATCTCCGGCTACCACGTGCGCGAGGCGGGCTCGACCGCCGTGCAGGAGGTGGCGTTCACGCTCGCGGACGCCGTGACCTACGTGAAGACCGCGCTCGACGCCGGTCTCGACGTCGACGTGTTCGCCCCGCGGATCGCCTTCTTCTTCAACGCCTCCTCGGATCTCCTCGAGGAGGTCGCGAAGTTCCGCGCGGCGCGCCGCATGTGGGCCCGCATCATGAAGGAGCGCTTCGGCGCGAAGAAGCCGCAGAGCCAGATGATGCGGTTCCACACGCAGACCGCCGGGTACGCGCTCACGGCGCAGCAGATCGACAACAACGTCGTGCGCGTCGCGCTGCAGGCGCTCGCCGCGGTGCTCGGCGGCACGCAGTCGCTGCACACGAACTCGCGCGACGAGGCGCTCTCGCTGCCCACCGAGGGCGCCGCGCTCCTCGCCCTGCGCACGCAGCAGGTGATCGCGTACGAGTCCGGGGTCTGCAACACGGTCGATCCGCTCGCGGGGTCGTACTACGTCGAGGGGCTCACGGATCGCATCGAGCGCGAGGCGCTCGGCCTGATGCGGAAGATCGAGGAGATGGGCGGGATGGTCGCGGCGATCGAGACCGGCTTCCCGCAGCGGCAGATCGAGGACGCGTCGTACGAGTACCAGAGCCAGATCGAGACAGGCGATCGAGGCATCGTGGGCGTGAACAAGTTCCAGGCCAAGGAGGGCCCGAGCCCGGCCGTGTTCCGCGTGCCGCCCGAGATCGAGCGGGCGCAGGTCGGGCGCGTGCGGGCGGTGAGAGAGGGGCGCGACGCCGCGGCCGCGGATCGCGCGCTCGCGGCGCTCGGCGAGGCGGCGCGGGGGACCTCGAACCTCATGCCGCCGATCCTCGGCGCGGTCCGCGCGTACGCGACGCTCGGCGAGATCTGCGGCGTCCTGCGCGGGGTGTTCGGCACGTACACGGACGTCGGCGCCCACCGCTAGCGGGCGGCGCTCGGAGGAAAGGGCAGGGCAGGAGATGATCGACAGGATCGACCACCTGGGGATCGCGGTGCACAAGCTCGAGGACGCGATCCCGCTCTACGAAAAGGCGCTCGGGCTCACGTGCGAGAGGATCGAGGAGATCCCGAGCCAGAAGGTGCGCACGGCGTTCTTCAAGGTGGGGGAGACGCACGTCGAGCTGCTCGAGCCGACGGCCGACGACAGCCCGGTCGCGAAGTTCCTCGCGAGCCGCGGCGAAGGCGTCCACCACGTCGCCTTCCACTCGAGCGATCTTCCGGCGCAGCTCAGGCAGGCGGCGGACGCGGGCGTGCGGCTCGTCAACGAGACGCCCACGATCGGCGCGGGCGGCAAGCGGATCGCGTTCCTGCACCCCAAGAGCACCCGCGGCGTCATGGTGGAGCTGTGCAGGGAGGGGGACTGAGCACGGCGTGGCAGTCGGCGAGGCGTGCGGCAAGGAGCGTACCGAAACGACCCGCGCGGGATCCGCGCGGGCTGGGAACGGGACGGCTCGGGCTCTGCGAAAACCCGCGCAGGATCTGCGCGGGCTGGAATCAGTCCTCGGGTTCCACTTCCGGCCAGATGGTTCCGCGGGAGTGGTGGCGTTTTTGGTTCGATAGGTACAGCAAGACGTGCGAGTGCTTCGTGGCGAACAGCTTCACGGCGCGTTCTCTTCCACCAGCCCGCGGAGATCCTCCGCGGGTGCGTTCGAGCGGATCGGGAGGGCGGAGAGGCCCGGGGACCGGCGTCACTTCACCGGCAGCTGCATCTCGGAGACCTGCTTCTCGGGCGGCGTGGTCGCGAGGTCCGAGTAGAAGATCTGCCGCATCTGGCCCGCGGGCTTGAGCTTGCGCGTCTTCGCCTCCGCCACGGCGCGCTTCGCGAGATCGGGCGACTTCTTCTCGCACGGCCCGACGCCGTACACGGACAAAGCCTTCGCGGCCGGGAGCGTCTTCACCAGGAGCTCGCCGGGCGGCTTCCCGGGCGTCGGGGGCGCTGCGACCCCGACCGGGATGCACACCTCAGTGACGTACTTCTCCGGCTTCTTGGTCTCGGCCGGGCCCACGACGTAGACGGCCATCGCGTGCCCCGCGGGCGCGAGCCCCGCCGCGCCGAGGAGCCCCTCGAGCTTCCCGAACGCCGCTCCCATGCCGTCGTACGGGCCCTGCATCACCACGCACCCCAATACGGCGACCGGCGCGTCGCGCACGACGACCGTCCCGTCGGCCACCTGGGGCGGCTCGGCGAACGCCGCGTCGTCGACCGGCCCGCACTCGAGCTCGAGCATCTCCTCCTCCACCCACGGCGTCCCGCCGAAGGTCGTGACGATCTTGGACGGCATCTGGACGCCGCACAGCTCCTTGTTCTCCGAGGGCACGACGACGACTTCGGCCTCGCGGCCGTGCATCGTCGCCATGTACATGCTCTGGACGACGACGTGCGTCTCGGCGTCGAGGATCAGGACGCCCTCGGCGCCGGCCGCGGCGTTCCGCACGTCGAACACGTCGCACGACCTGCCGCCCACGTCCGTGCGGCGCGCGGTCATCTCCCAGCTGGGGCGCTTGAGCGGCGCGAGCCGGGTCGCCTCGCCCATGGCGCTCATGGCGCGGTTGATCGCGCGGTCCTCGGCGGAGCACGGCAGGACGACGGGCCCGCTCGTCATCCAGCAGGGATCGTCGCCCATCACCATCGTCATCCGCTCGCCGGCCATCGTGATCTCCATGCGCACGAGGCCGTCCTTGTAGGTGTTCCTGGACTCGTACGGCAAGCCCATGTACACGCCCTTGCTCCGGCTCACCCAGGACGACGCCGCCTCGATCTTCTCGAGCCCGCCCGCCGCCTCGATGGCGGCGTCCAGGATCTCGGCCGCGGTCGGCGGGGCGATGGCGTCCACGGCCGGCGGCTCGGGCGGTTCCGGCGCGGGGACCTCGGCCTCGGGCTTCCCGCCGGCGCACGCGAGCAGCGCGCACGCGGCGCAGGGGAGGAGAAAACGTGTCGTCGTCTTCATGGCCGTCTCCTTTTCATGCGGATCGCTCCGTTGTGATACCCTGGAGCCCATGAAACGGTACACCATTTTCGCGATGGCCGCGCTGGTCGCGGCGGGGCTCGGCGCGTGCTCCGAGGACGCGGGATCGGGCGGTGACGCGGACACCGACACGGACACCGACGCGGACACCGACGCGGACACCGACGCCGACACGGACACGGACACCGACTCGGACACCGACGCCGACGCCGGGCTGCCGTGGCTAGAGCCGGACGACATCGGCTTCGAGGAGGTCGATCCGCCGCTCCCGGGCGAGTGCATCTACTACGGCGTGTGGGGCTCGACCGGCACCGACAGCGTGGAGATGATCTCGCCGGACGGGCTCGCGGCCGGCACGCGCTTCCGCGTCGATAGGCTCTGGTCGTTCGGCGTGGCCCACGACGGCGCCACGATCGCGTTCTCCTCCGCGGATCCGTACCAGGAGGAGCACTTCGGCGTGACGATCGGCGACGCGATCCAGTTCACGTGGCTCCTCGCGCCCGACGCCGCGCCGGTCCAGATCACCTCCGGCAGCATCAACGACGAGTGCCACCTGTTCTCGGACGACGATCAGACCCTCTACCTCTGCCGCCGCGCGAGCTTCTGGCAGGAGGTCGTGGACGACACGTTCGAGTTCGGCAACGACCCGTACCGCATCCTGACCCACGCGCTCGGCAGCGGCGAGGAGACGTGGCTCACGCCGCTCGTCGAGAACACGTCCGACATCGGGCCGGCGGTGCTCCCGGGGGGCGACATCCTGTTCTGGCGCCAGGAGCCGGATCTCGATCAGGGGCTCTGGCGCATGCACGGCGACGGGAGCTCCATCGAGGAGGTGCGCGGCGGCGCGACCAACCCCGTGGTGTCACCGAGCGGCGATCTCGTCGCGTTCCGGCAGGAGTGGTCGATGCTCGTCGTCGCGCCGGCGGACGATCTCCAGGGCGGGACCGTGATCCTCGACGCCGAAGATCAGTTCTTCTACGGCTTCTCGTTCTCGCCGGACGAGGCGCGCATCGCGTACCTCCTCGGCCACGGCGGCGCGAGCTGCTCGGACCTCTGGGTCGCGGACGTCGACGGCTCCGATCCGGTGATGCTGATCGACTGCGTCGCCGAGGGCGTCTTCACGAGCGGGGTGGAGTGGGCGGTGACGGAATGAGGAAGAAGTGCTTCGCGCGCACCCTTACTCGCAGATGAGGGTGCGGACCACCACTCCCGAGAGATCGCAATAGTAGCAGCAGTCCGGGCAGTACTGCTGGCAGCCGCTGCCGCAGCCCCACGTCATGCCGGAGTCGGCCCAGGCGCCCCAGCAGGTGTACTCGCCCGGCGTGCAGTCGGTCTCGAGCTCGTACGCCTCGCCGAGCTCCTCGAGGGTGAGCCCCTCCCACTTCGGCTCGTCGGCGGTCTCGTCGTAGTACCCGTCCGCGCCGACCTGGTAGACGCCGACGTCGATGGCGTACCCGTCGTCGCAGGCGTCCGTGAACGTCCAGAGCATCGTGCAGTCGTCCCGATCCCAGCCGCAGCCGCTGCACTGGCAGCCGAGATCATCCCCGAGATCGCAGGGGTCGTCCTCGGCGCAGCACTCGTCGTCGCCCTTGTAGCCGCCGCAGAAGTCCACGTCGACCTTGTCGTGATCGTCGAGCAGCGCCCCGCACGCGGCGAGCGCGAGGAGCGGCGCCATGAGGAGCGACGGTGCGAGCCTCGTGCCCATGCTCAGAACCTCACCGTGAGGCGCGCGCCCACCGCATTCGGACCGGCGACCGGCGCGAGCTCGACGTCCGCGGTCTCGCGATCCGGCGCCACGGCCAGCAACACGATCCCGGCCACCGCGAGGACGCCGCCGCCGATGAGCAGGACGTCCGACGACCGTGCGAGATCGTTCCGCGCGTCCAGGTCGTCGTGCTGGCTCGTCCCGCAGTCCCCGTTCGACTGGCAATCGTCCTCGAGCTGCTTGTCCTTCACGAGCGCCCCGATGCCCGTGCCCGCGCCGGCCGCCGCCGCGGCGAGGCCCACGACCAGCGCCGTGATCCCGACGGCGCGCAGCGGCTTCCCGACCCGCTGCGCATCGGCGATCTCCTCCCGCGCGGCCGCGACGATCCGCTCCGCCTCGGGCCGGTGCGCGCTCCCGGGGTAGGCGGCGAGGAACGCCTCGCCGGAGCGCAGGCGATCGACGGGGCGAACCGCGGCGGTCAGGGCGGCGAGATCCGCGGCCTCCTGCGCCCGGCGCGCCTGCTCCTGCTCCGCGTCCGCGGCGATCCGCTCCACCTGCGCCCGCCGAAACCCCTGCTCGAAGGCGCCGAGGTACGCCAGGCACAGCGTGAGGCGCGCGTCCAGGGCCGGCTCCTGCTCGATCTTGGCGTAGAGCGCGCGCTCGGCCTCCTCCATCGCCGCGGTCAGCGGCGGGATCCGCGCCTCGGCCTCCGCGATCCTCGGGCTGTCCGAGAAGCGCGCCACGAAGCCCTGGTACGCGGCGAGCGCGCCCGATACGTTCCCCTGCCTATCGAGCGCCTGCGCCGCGGCCCACTCCCGCTCCTCGAGGTTGACGAGCGTCCCCTCCACGGAGTTGAGGTTTCCCTCCTCGACGTCCTTGGCGCCCTCCCACTCCCAGCGCCCGTCGAGGGTCACGAGCCTCACCCAGTACTTGCCGACGCGGAGCTCGGGCGAGACGAACGGTTGGAGCGGATCGTCCGGCGTCGCGCCCATCCGCGCGCCGTTGATGTAGACGATCGTCCGCGGGTGGTCGGAGAACACCCGGAACGTCGCGGTGGGGACCGGCGGCGGCGCCACGATCGGCGCCGGACCGGCCGGCCCGGGCTCGGGCGGGCACTCGGCGACGCAGTTGGTCAGGATCTGACGGCACGGGAGGAGGTTCTGCTCGCACGCCTCCTTCGTCATCTGCTTGGTGAAGCCGCCGAAGAGCGCCCCGAACCCCGGGACCACCTGGTCGGCGAGCTCGGACGCGGCGTCCGCGGCGAGATCCGAGCCGAGCTCACAGCCCGCCGCCTCCACCGCCGCGCAGCTCTGGTACGACTCGTCGCAGCGATCGCGGCAGGCGTCGGCCGCGGCGGCGCCGGACCAGAGGAGCCCCGCGGCGAGCGCGAGGGCGCACGGCAGAAGCGAGAGCGGCGCGCAGACCGGGCTTTCGAGCATGGAGACAGTGTGGTTCCGGTTGCGCCGGCGGTCAAATGTTCATAGCGCCGCGAAGCTGCCTTCCTTGCGGGGGGCGCCGCGGGGCGGTAGTCTTAAGCGAGGAGGAATCGCCATGAAATCCCTTGCCAGTCTCCTTCTCGTTCTGGTTGCTCTCGGAACCGCGTGCGCGACGACGGAGATCAGCGGGGTCGGAGAGTCCGACGGCGATTCCGACTCGGACTCGGATTCGGACTCGGATTCGGACTCGGATTCGGACTCGGATTCGGACTCGGATTCGGATTCGGATTCGGACAGCGACTCGGACAGCGACACCGACACCGACACCGACACGGACACGGACACGGATAGCGACACCGACACCGACACCGACACGGACACCGACACCGACACGGACACGGACACCGATACAGACACGGACACCGACACCGACACGGATACCGATACCGACACGGATACCGATACCGACACCGACACCGAAGTGGTGTGCCTGAGCTTCGATGAGACGACACGGCCGACGGTCTTCGCGGACACGACCGCGGCCAGGACCGAATACACCGCGCAGGGCGTCACCTTCGCCGGGCCCGACGCGGACGACGGCTGCGGGCTGCTCGACTCGTCCAGCTTCACGCCGGACGCCCACAGCTCCCCGAACTTCTGCGCGTTCAACTCGAGCTCGTCGTTTTCGGGCGGAGGCACGCCGCAGGGGCCGGAGACGCTCACCTTCGCGCCTCCGGCGTCCGACGTGTCCCTGTGGACCAGCTCGAGCGGGAGCTCTTCCTTCTCCATGACGGCCTACAACTCCTCGATGTCGGTGGTCGACTCGACGAGCCTCACCTCGTCCTCCACGCCCTCGATGGCGCAGGTGTCGGGCGCCGGCATCACCACGGTCGTGGTGAGCTCCTCGGCTTCGGTCTGGGCGTTCGACGATCTCTGTTTCACTCACTGAAGACCCGGCTTACAATCCAGGTGTAATTCCGACAGGGAGGGGACTCTCATGACGACTCCGGGACGTTCTAGGCGCGGCGCGATCTTGGCGTGTGCGGCGGCGTGCGCCGCGGCGCTGTCGATTGGCGGCTGCAAGGGCGACGCGAAGGTTTTCAACCAGACGTGCGAGGACGTGGGCGGCGGCACCTCGGTCGCCGCGCCCGAGCACCTGTTCAACGTGAGCATCGGCAACACGGGGTGGTTCTCGAGCCCGGCGGTGTACGATCTCGACGGCGACGGCGACAAGGAGATCATCGCGCCTTTCTACGACATCGCGGTCTGGGATCACACGGGGAGCCTCCTCTGTCAGGTGCCGCACGACGTGAGCCACACCGGGCGCGTCTACGCCCCGGGCGTCGTCGCGGATCTCGAGGGCGACGGCACGGTCGAGGTCGTCGTCGCGGCCGGGGAGGGGAGCGTCGCGGCGTACGAGTGGGTCGGCGGCGCGCTCGCGATCAAGGCGGGCTGGCCGGCGACGACCTGCATCGAGGGGAGCTGCTTCGAGGTGCGGTCGATAGGCGCCGACGACCTCGACGGCGACGGCACGATCGAGATCGCCGTGTCGGACACGCGCAGCGAGCAGCCGCCCGGTTACGAGAGCACGAACCCCCACGTCTTCGTGTTCGAGCCGGACGGGTCGATCCGCGACGGCTGGCCCCGCTACGACACGCGCACCGGCGTGGGCGCCGATCTGCCGGGCGGCGTGGACTCGAACTGCTACGGGCACAGCGGCTACGGGTCGTACGGCCTGAACGTCGGTTTGGGCGACGTCGACGACGACGCGGATGTCGAGATCCTGGTGACGTACGACAACCACCACATCCAGGCGTTCAACCCGGACGGCACGGCGGTGCTCGCGGACACGTCGTACTTCACCCGGCGCGGCGACGACGCGTGCGAGGGCTCCCCCATGAGCTGGGGGCAGTTCATCCGCTGGCTGGACCCGCAGGTCGAGGAGGATCACTACCACCTCCACACCGGCGACTGGCCGGACATCAACCAGACGATGTGGCTCCAGTGGACGAACTCGCCGCCGAGCGTCGGCGACATCGACGGCGACGGCCGGAACGAGGTGGTCGGCGTGCCGAACGTCGAGATGGACGAGCCGTACGTCACGTACCACCACGCCGTGATGGTGCTGCAGGGCGACTACGAGGTCACCGGGCACGCCTCCGCGCGCCGCCTGCCGGGGTGGGAGGAGCTCCCGCTCACCGAGGCGCCGCTCCCCAACGACGACTGGTACCCGCCGGGGGTGGTGCCGTCGCCGGCGATCGTGAACATCGAGGGCGACGCGCGCAACGAGATCGTCACGCCCGCCGGGGACGGGTACATGTACGCGTTCGGGCCCGAGCCGACGCTCCTGTGGCGGACCGACTACGCGCAGGGCAGGCCGCTCGTGAACGCGAGCGAGGCCGCGGTCGCCGACCTGAGCGGGGACGGCCGGCCGGAGATCGTGTTCGGCACGTTCGGGGAGCCCGGCGGCGAGGACGGCCGGCTCGTGATCCTCTCGAGCGCCGGGGAGCGGCTGCACGACATCAAGCTCCCGAACCAGGACCCCTCGAGCGGCAACGGCGTCGGCGCCGCGGCGACCCCGACGATCGCGGACCTCGACGGCGACGGGGATCTCGAGATCCTCGTGCTGACGATCGACCACGGCCTGGACGTGTTCACGGTCGAGGGCTCGGCGTGCAACTGCGTCCCGGCGGGCGCCGATCCCGAGCTCTACTGCGGGCCCTGGCCGACGGGCCGCGGCAACTACCTGCGCAACGGGCGCGCGCCAGGGAACTGATCCCGATGTCGCCGCGAAGGATGCCCGTCGCGCTGCTCGCGCTGTCCGCGGCGCTCGCCTCGCCCGCCTTCGCCGGGGAGCTCGAGCCCGAGCTCGACGCGTTCGTGGATCCGGTCCGCGCCGAGGCCGGTCCGATCCTCTCGCCCGCGGTGGGGCCGATCCCTCGGGACGGGATCTGGGCGACCGAGGGGGTGCGCTACGCCTCCTGCGAGCTCGGCCGGACGACCTACACGGTCGTGCAGACCGCGCTCGTGCTCGGGGGAGAGTGGGTCCCGAGGGGATGGCGGGTCGGGCTCGGCGGGGAGCTCGTCGCGTTCCAGACCACGACGCTTTTGACCGAGGTCCCGCCGCTCATCGACGAGAAGGAGACGAAGCTCGACATCGGCGTGCTGCGGCTGCGCGCCAGGGTCCGGGCGCTCGAGCTCGCGCGCTCGACGCCGAAGGAGGGGTACCGGTTCGAGCTCGCGCTCACGCCGTTCTTCTCGCTCGGGCTGCCGACCGACACCTCGCGCATCCGGTGGAGCCGGCGCATGCCGATCCGCGGCGCGCTCGACGACCGGGTGTTCGATGGCCCGTACCTCCTCATCGAGCCGGGCGCGGCGATCGGCGCGACCCTCGGCGTGTTCTCGTTCTACGCGCACCAGGGGTTCGTTTTCGCGCCGATCGTCGGAGAGGACACGACCCACTTCGTCTGGTCCATGCACTACGGTCTCGCGGCGCGGATCGCGGACGTCGTGGAGCTCTCGACCGAGCTCGACGGCCTCCTGCGGTTCACGCGGGACTACGGCGGGGATCGCCTCTTTCCTTGGGCGTTCTCGCCCGGCGTGCGCGTCCTCGGCGGCGAGATGGCGTACGAGCTCTCCGCGCGCATCGGCCTCGATCGCGACGCGCGGCACCCCTACGGCGACTTCACGCTCGCGCTCGGCGTCGCTTGGCGGCCGGGGCAGGGCGGGTAGCTCGGTCGGGGCTAGAACTCCCAGTGCAGCGCGAGGCCGCGCACGTCGCTCCGCGCGTCGGTGAGCAGCGCGACGCCCGCGAGCTCCATGCGGGGACGGCGCAGCGCCGTCGCCCCCATCCCCGCCGCCTCCAGCTTCAGCATGTTCTTCTTGGCGTTGTGGGCCACGATCGGGCCGATGATGATCGACCCCAGGAAGAAGGCCCCCGTCACGCCGATGATGACGCCGCCGATGATGACGTACTGCTCGTCCTTTTCCTCCTGGCCCTTGGGTATCAGCACCGCCCCGGCGATGGCGCCGCCGACGGCCAGCACGCTGTACGTGACCATGAAGACGATCGCGGTCGTCCGGCGATTCTTGTAGTAGTAGTGCATGTAGTCGCTGTACTTCGGAAACCTCGCCGTCCACCGCTTCTGCCATTCGGCGTAGGGGGCGCCGAGATCCTCCCCGATCGCCGCCTCGACCTGCGCCCTGTCGTCGACGGCGGGCCCGGCCGGCTCGCCCGGTTGCCGCGGACGCGGAAACGCGTTCTCGGCTTCCGCGAGCGCCGCCTCGACCTTCGTCCGGAACGCGCCGCCGGCGAACTCGTCCAGGTAGACGCGGCAGAGCGTGGCGCGCGTCCGCGGCTCCTGCTCCGCCTCGATCCTGCGGAACATCTCCTCGTCCGCGGCCCGGAACTCCGGGAGGAGGGCCGTCAGCCGCTCCTCGGCCTCGGGCTTGATCTCGACGTCGTTCGGGAACGCGATCAGGAGCTCCCGGTACGCGGCGGCGGCGCGGACCGTCTCGCCCGCGGCGTCGAGGGTGTGCGCCTTCTCGAGCAGCGCGACCCGCCTGTCGCAGAGCCGGCCCTCGACCGCGTTGAGGTTTCCCTCCTCAACGGTCTTCTCGCCGCGCCACTCCCACTCGCCGTCCGGCGACAAGAGGCGCACCCAGTACCTCCCGACCGGCAGCTCCGGCGAGACGAACGGCTCGAGCGCGTCCACGGGCGTGGCGCCCATGCGCTGCTCGTTGATGTACACGATGGTGCGCGGGCGGTCGGAGAAGACGCGCAGCGTGCTGGTCCGGATCGCGGGAGCCGGCGCGGTCCCGGCCTCCGCCTGGCCCTCGCCCTGCGGGCAGCCGGTGAGGCAGGTCGTGCGGATCTGCCGGCACGGCCCGAGGAGCGCGACGCACTGCTTCGCCGTGGTGTCGTGTGCCAGCGCGCCGAAGAGGGCGCCCATCCCGGGGATCGGGATTTCGTTCCCCAGCTGCTCCGCCGCCTCGCCGGCCAGCTGGCCGCCGATCTCGCAGCCCGCCGCCTCGAGCGCCGCGCAGCTCGCGTACGCCGCGTCGCACCGCTCCCCGCAGCTCTGCGCCGCCGCGCCGGAAGGGAAGGCGCTCGAGACCGCGAAGAGCGCAGCCGTAACGATGAGTGTCCGCATCAGGATGCCGCCTTCCGTGTGTGTGACGATCAGTACCCGAGGTAGTACCCGACCGAGCAGGAGTTCGCGATGAGCCGCGCCCAGTCACCGGCGGGTGCCCACCCGGTGCTGGCGTTGGAGTAGCCGTTGCTGAAGACGACCTTGTAGTCCGGCGAACGGTAGGCGTGCGCGATCACGCCGTTCGTGTAGTGGCCGTCCGCCACGCCGGAGCCCCACACCGCGACGTCGTTCTGGAAGGAGCTGCCGTAGGACGAGACCGCGTAATGGATCATCGACGCGCCGTCCCCAGCGTAGTTGTAGTACGTGGTGGAGTAGCCTCCCGACGGGCTGTAGACCGGGCAGTAGCCCGAGCCCATGATCGCGCCGAGGAGCGGCCAGCCCGACGAGAGGGAGAAGACGCCGATGACGGTCGTGCCGCCCCAGTCGACGTAGCTCGCGAGGTTGTTGCCCATGGTCGTGGCGTCCAAGTACTGGTAGTCCGAGTGCGTGAAGACGCAGTCGTACGCCTGCATCTCGCCGACGGACGGGGTGGCGGAGACCGCGTCGTAGAAGTTCACGGCGCCGCCGGTGATCGCGGCGACGCTGGCGCGGTACGCCGGATCGTCGGTGTCCGCGATCGCGAACAGGATGTTGACGCGGTGGCAGCTGCTCGGCTCGCCGTCGCACACCCAGTACAGCTCGATCTGGCAGCTCGCGTCGCAGCCGTCGCCGCCCGCGGCCGGGTAGTCGCCGTCGTCGCACTTCTCGCCCGCGTCGATGTTCCCGTCGCCGCAGTACGACGCGATGCCGGCGCAGGTCCCGTTCGACTGGCAGGTGTCGTTGATGGTCAGCGGGTTGCCGTCGTTGCAGGCGCCGCCGACGTTGATGGGCGTCCCGCCGCACGTCGAGTCGCCGTCGCACCAGGTGTCCATGCAGGTCGTGTCGGTGCAGGTGACCGTCGAGCCCAGGCACGATCCCGCCCCGTTGCACGTCGTCGAGTAGGTGCACGGGTTGCCGTCGTCGCACGCGTTCCCGCTCGGGTAGCC
>JALNZK010000046.1 GCA_023229365.1 Pseudomonadota bacterium
CACTGATTGAGGTATTTATAATCGCTATCATCTACGATTGCCTGCCTGCCTTTTGTAAGTTCTATTATCTTCATTTCTGCACCCAAAAATATGAAGGGCATCGGTCGCCCTCTGACGTTACAAACCAAGTCTTAATGTCGTGAGCTTTTGTCCAAGCGTCTACGACATAATCAACGTCTGTCCGCTCATAGCCTACGTTGTTATGCGTGTAGTCGTGTCCCATAATAAGTCCACCGACTTTGACCTTTTTACTCCACTCACTAATATCGTTAGCACAGTTTATAAAGTTGTGATTTCCATCTATATATACAAAATCCAAAGATTCGTCTTCAAACTCACGAACAGCATCCATTGAGTAGGCTTTGATGATTTTACACCTACCCTCAAGGCGTTCTCTGGCTCGTTTTTCGTACTCGGTGATATGGTCGCCCATATTCTCTCGGTAGCCTTCGTAGGGTTCCCAGCAATCAACTACGGTAAGGTCTAAATCTGGGATTTTTCTTAAAAGACAATCAGCGAACCTACCTTGTTCGGTTCCGATCTCCACACCGACTTTAAGCCCCATTTCAGCCATTAAGCATGGCAAGGCTTTCCATCTTGAAACCTTTATGAAGTGAGGACTTTCGCCTTTACACTTAAATTTATCTAATAAAAACTTCTCTCTATCCAAGGTAGTCCTCCCAATCCTCAGGCCAATTCGGGATTGGCATAAACTGAGGTATCTTCTTTAGGTAAACATCTCGGTGTTCATTAACAAAAAAGTTGTACGAGTAAGCTATTGAGTCTTTTACTTCCGCCCAGTTAAGGTCGTACATTCTTCCGTGCTTCTTCCCTTTGTGTAAATGACAGTAAAAAGTATTCTTATTGGTCATCACCTTTCCACCATCAGCCCAAACCTTACAAACGATTTCTTCGCTTTCTTGAGCAAATCCGCCATATCCATCGGTCTGCATTAGCCCAAGTTTGTTGTAGTAGTCTTTAGTTAAAAAGTAGCAAGAACCTTGAAAAGCCATTGTTTCGTCGATAGGAATGTCAATTCGTTCTTTTGTTCGTTCTTCCCATCTGAAAGACTTTAGTTGTCCTTTTTTCCACGCTTGCCACATCGGGTATTCGTAATCTACTGGCGGTCTGTCGTCTTCTTCTACTTTCCAATTTTCAGCGTCTAGCCTTAGTCTGCGTGGTATTTGAACCCAGTTAGGTTGGTGGTCTCTTATCAAAATTTCGTCAAACCCTTCACCTACGATACAGTGAGCATCTAGGGTCATTACATATTCACCCTTACATTGAGCTACTGCCATATTGATTAAATGTCTTTTCTGATTGCCAGTAGACGGTTCGGTGTTGATGTAGATAACTCTAGGGTCGTTTATTCTATCTTCTAAAGGTTCAGGGTAGCCATCGGTACAAGCGTAGATTTCTATCTCGCCTGTGGCTTTTTCTAAAACTTCTTCTATTGTTCTTTTAAAGTATTTTTCAGTTTTACCTGGAATTATTACAGTAAGCATTACTCCTCCTAACTAACTCGTTTGTTATTGTCGGGTCATATCCTAAACTCTCAGCCCAAGCACACCACGCTGGCACGTCTTTGACCAAGCATTTTGAGGAATTAAACCCTCTGTTATCGTATATAAATGTCCACCATAAATTGAATCTTGGGTCATCTCCGTAAACTGCATCTCTTATGGTGTAATAGTCTACCCCAGCGAGTTCGCAAGCGTCGTAGAGTTCTTGGCATTGCATCACCTTAAAGGCAATCGCTCTGTTTTCGCTTAACTTAATGATTTCGGCTTCTAAGTTGGTGACTTGTCTTATCGTGATGTTGGCGTTATAGACTTTCGTGTAAAGTTCAATAACTTTTCTGCGATTTTCAGGTTTACCGCCTAGTATCATAAATCTAGTTTGAGATTCGTTTAAAAGTGGATGAGATGGCGTTTCACCTAAGTACTCAGGTTGGAAAACTATATTCTTTCCCATTGCTTCCCATCTGTCGCAGTCACCAGGGTTTACTGTTGACCTGATTATAAGTAGATCTTCTTGGGCTGTTTTGACCACTTCTTCTACAATCGAAGTGTCTAGTTTGCCGTCCTTTAATGGTGTAGGGACACAGACAAACGCCACGTCTGCTTTTTCCTCACATATCAGCCCTTGTGCTGGGTCGTGAATCATGGCATCAGGGAACAGTTCTCTAACTGCTCTCCCGACCCATCCCATACCATAGATTTTAACCATGAATCCTCCTAGCTTACTGTTATTGTCTTTTCTGTTAGATTTCCGCCAACCCATGTGTAATCAGTAGTGACTACCTTGTCTGCAAACATTTCGACCTTCTTGGTAAGGGTTCCCAACACCCATGTGTATTCTGTATTTGTTGGTTTTATCTCTGCTGTTGGAACTTCTCCGCTTTCAGTCAGCGTGACTGGGATAGCTGTACCAGCTGAGTTGACATAAGATACGATCCCACCGCCACCTCCACCACGACTGACAGGTTTGTCTATTAGTTTCTTTAAAAGCTCGTTTGACTTCTTTACAAGTTCCTCGACAGCCTTGTTGTCTGTTTTGTATTCCGGTATTACGATCTTATTAATAGCCGATACAACAGTAGCTATGTCCTTCTGAAGAGGTTTTAAATCAGGCGCTTCTACGTTTATCTTGGTTTCAGGTACATTTACTATAGGAGCCTCGGATATTAGTTTTTGATCCTTTACGAAATCTCCAACAGCATCAATGGCTTCTTTCAGTGCCTTAAACTGTTCAGAATAATCTATCTGCTTGTCCGGTTCAGGTATTTCGATGTTTTCCTTGGGGATGTTTTTAACCTCATCTAGGATGGATGTCATAACCTTGGTCACTTCGGTCAAGTCAGTATTTTTAAGCCCCTTCATCGTCTTATCGAGAGCTTGGATATGAGGGATAACAGCCAGAGAGTCAGGAGTATTTATGGATTCTAATTGGTTTATGACCTCTGTTTGGGTAGTATGACCCTCTAAATAGCGAATAAGCGAAGTAGTAGCACCAAGGATCGTGTCCGAAACAATTTTCTGAGACTTGATTGTCTTGGCATGTCTCTCTTCGGCTATAATCTTTGCGTCTTTATCTTCGTATATTTGTTTTAATTCTTCTAATCCCATATTAGTTTTTCCCTTAGCTTAATTATTGTATTGCCTGTCGTTATATTAGCTGTTATAGTTGTATTATGAATAAACGAAACAGTAAGGGTCAATTCATAAAAGGCGGTAAGCCTCATAATTATATTGGTACAACACGAATATGTGTTGTATGTGGATCGTCGTTTAAGTTAAAAGGTACAGATCGTAGGGTTAATGGTAAATACTGTTCATATTCCTGTTATTGGTCTACTAAGAAAGGTAAAAGTTTTTTTAGTAAAGGTCTGTCTGGTACTAGCAACGGAATGTGGAAGGGTGGATTACCGGAGTGTACTAGGTGCGGGTCTACCTTATCTAGTTACAAGCCCAGAACATCACTATGCATGAAGTGCCGACACGATAATTCTACGTATAAGAATGGTGGTCAGTATAAAACTTGGGCTAGGTTGGTCAAGGAACGTGACAACTTTACATGTCAGTTATGTGGAAAATCTGGTTGTTGGCTAGAGTCAGACCATGTCAAGTCTTGGGCAGTTTATCCTGAACTTAGATTTGACCTAGCCAACGGGCGCACCCTTTGCAGGGATTGTCACCAGAAAACAGATAACTATGCTGGTAGAGTTTTTTTTAATTAACTCCAGTAACTGTGGCCCCTGGGGTAATCGCACGCCAAAGACACACGTACTGTATATTTCCCGATGAGATGTTTGCAGTCGCAACGGTCTCGATTACATTCTGGTTTACGATTTTCTCCGTCAGTACGCTCGATAACTCAATCGAAGCGTCAGGCGTAGCATCGTGCCAGAGTTCATTTGCCTTAATGTCAGTACCCGTAGTCAGTGCGATAAGAGCAGCAGTTGATAGGGCTGTGCCTATCTGTACCGTTCCTCCTGCACCAGCTAAGTCTACTGTACATCGACCAAACAATTTCATAGCCACTGTACCAGTTACCGTAAATAAAGTTAATGGATTTCCCGTTCCATCAAAGTCACCACGAGCATTTGCTGTACCGCCAATGAAAGCGGATGGTGTTGCTGTTGCTTGTTGATAAGTTTCACTAGTTTCTGTATACATAGTTACTCCTTACATCAATGTCGTTAAATATGATACCCATGTATTAGCAGCAGTACAAACACTTGTGATTTCCATGTGTTTACCAGTCGTAACAGCAGCAGTACCACCTACTAGGGTATGACCGTCAGCAGGTGTAATAGTTACAGTCTGGTTACCGTAGTTGTAATATAGCCATCTAAAAGTTGAACCAATGGCCACATCAGTGACCCCAGCTGACATTAATGCTCCTGTTGGGACTGTTAATGTTCCAGCACCAGTCTTTGAGTTATGAGTAACTATGCCTCGCAAAAGTTCAGCAATTGTTGGAGTACCATTTTGAGCATCTATAACTACAATAGTATTTTGGTTTACTGGGTTTAATGTTCTCGTTGGCCCAGTTACGGTTATTCCACCACTCGATACTACTGCACCTGAAAAGGTGTTAGTACCTGAAAAGGTGTTGTTTCCTGTAAGGGTGTTGTCATTTTGTCTTATGAATTTTGGCATTTTGTTCTCTACTTTCTTTTGATTAAGACCTTTGCGTTCTCTTTATTTCAGCATTTGCTTATTAGACGTTTGCCTATAAAGTCAGTGATTGCTTAGGTAGATTTCAATTTAATTTATTAAGATTCGATTGTTACTGCACCAGATACTGCACTGATTAGCCATCCATCTGAACCATCAGCTACTAAGGTAACGTAGCTACCTATTGGTTGATTGGTAAAGATTAAATCCTTGTTTTCGCTAGTTGCAAGGTCTACACCTGAGATTCGGTCGTTTGCGTCTGGACTAATAGTTAGAACTTGTGGATTTGCACCAACTCGGAAAGTTAAAACTGTTCCAACGTCGGTAGCGTGTAACGTAACAACAGGAGTTGCATGGGTGAAGTTTAGAACTTTACCATTGTCATTTATATCAGTTGTTAACGTAGCAGCTGTTATTGTTTCTACTGTTTGGTATCCAAATCCTGATAAGTTGATACCCGTTGCGTCAATTGCCATTATTTACCTTCTTTCTTCGCCTTTAGTTCTACCTCTGGTTCTACAACTAGTGGTTCGACTATTGGCTCTTCTATAGCTTTTGCCTTGGCTACTTTCGCAGCTTCGGCATCAGCTTTGGCCTTCTTGCGGGCTTGTTCTTCGTTGTTAGCTTTGATTCTTTCTAGGGTGATGCGATTTGCATCATCTTCGACTTCTTGTAACCAAGGTGATTTTGCCATGAGATTTCCTTTTCTTTAGTTGTTAATTACTATGCAGTGTGGTGAAGACCAACACAGTTGATTCTATTGCTGTCTACAAAGGCATCGTATCTAATTCTGAATTCGATTAGGTAGCCATTGATACCAGGTGCGTTTGTGTGAACCTTGAACTCTTTTAGTTTTTCAGGAGCGCACATTACGCTTGGGTGAGTGATGATAAGATCGGTGTTTGCAGGCATTCTACCTGAAGGGCAGATAACGACTGAACAACCGTCTACTTGACCTAGGTCACCGGAATTTAACTTAGCTTGACCTGAATCACTATCAAGTACAAATCCGCCTTGTTTAAGGAAGTTGTAGTAAGCTGCGGTCATAACAGCGACACGGCCAGATTCTGGTGCTTCGTGGTCTGTTATGTCAGCGTTGATAGCTGTGAAGTTAGTGTAAGCGTTTGAAGCAGTAGTAGCAGCGTCAGCAACGATGTCGTCACGGTTAGCTACCATACCAGCTGTGTTCAAAGCTGCTAATCTGTAGGTGTCAATTTCAGGAATTAATACGTTCTTTGTAGCTTGTGCTAGGAATTTAGCAGGCTTGCGAATTTCCATAGTGTCCTGATAGTTTGACATATCGATTGTGTTTGTCCAAGAACGATCTCTTGAAAGAGTGAATGTCTGAATGGTGTCTTGTACTTCTGTTGGATTACCATATCTGTTTGCTCCATTAGGAGTGTAGTTGCCCATTGTTGGATCAGTTAGTGTATAAACGCTGATTGCATTTACTCCATCCCAATCCCAGTTGTTGTTGACAATACCGGAAGTCTTAGCCTTAGCAGCTAATAGTTCTGATGTTGCTTTCTCGAACTTATTTGCTAGATTGATTGCCATTGTTTCCTTTTCTCTCTATTCTTTTCCGTATGCTTCTTCGTTGAACGCATCTATGTCTGGGTCACTCTTAGGTGCTTTTGGCGTTCTTGAAGGTGGTGTCAAGGCATTTGCTTTGGATTTAGATTTATCGCCTTCTTGTCTCTTAGCACCGATAGCAGTCAGTTTTTCGATAGAGTTTGCTTTAGTTTTTAATGCTTCGTACAAATCTCCTCGTACATCTGATGGGTTACCCCATGCATCGATTGTTACGCTCAAGGCTTGAAATGTATCAAGCGCTTGGTCTATTTCTGCCTGTATTTCAGGTGATGCATTCCTTAATATCGGAAAGTCATTCATCGCCTTTTCATATTGGTTTTTCAATAAACCTTCGTTTCTTTCGACCTTTGTTTTGTACGCTTCGACTTGTAGTTGTCTGACAGCTAAAGTAGTTTCGTCATCAGCTTCTGCGACATATTCATCGAGTTGCTTTTTGATCCCTGCCTCTTTTAACCTCTTTTCTTGGATACGCTTCTCAGCCATCTCTCGATTATGCTGTTTCTGCGCTTCCTCATCAGACCGTTGCGATTCATCTTCTTCTTCAGATTCTTCCTCAGATGCCTCCTCGGTAGTATCTTCTGATTCTGTTGATTCGTCTTCCTCAGCAGTCTCAGTCTCCTCTTCGGTTTCTTCAGCCTCGTTATCGGACTCTTCCATGTCTTTTAAGTCTTCTAGTGAGACTTCGATTTCCTCTAGGGGAGTTGTTTCTTCGACTTCGCCGGTTTCGGCTATTTCGTCAGCCATGTTATCTCCTTTTTTTTAATTTCTACCTAGTTTAAGGGCGGTGAACCCATCCTCGTAAAGTGAGGTCTTCTTCTGTAAAGGGATACAGATTTCAGCCCTTTTGGGCTGTGATCTATTTCACTTTATAGCGTGTCTATGTGGTGGATGCGTTCCTGCTCCATCACAGGTGACTATTATGCCCCGTTTAACAAAATTGTGGCCATCATTGCCTACTTTGGGTAAATTATCAAGGTTAAGCGTGTATTCCGGTTCTACAATTTCTTCTTCATCCATCTACTTGTTATCTCTTAACAGGTTAGTCAGTCTGTTTTCTATTACTGTTAGCATTATGACTATCCTTTGTTGTGCTATTAACTCGGCTTTTACTTCATAATCATTGGTGAGTTTATCAAGATCCGTATAGTTTATGCGAGATACCTTGTCTATTTCCTTTGCAAACTCTGCTTTCAGCAATTCACCGGCCGGAAGTAATATCTTCCTCTTCTCAGATGCTTCGTGCTTCTTCTCTTGCTTTTCTTCCTTAGACTTTACAAAACTCTGGCTAGTTATCCCTGTGTATAACTTCTCATCAGACATTTGCGCCTCCTCCTATCCTCTTTAGTACTTCAATTATAGTGGCTGGGTCTTCTCCTTGAGCTTCAGCAGATAAGGCGGCAAGTGCTATATTCTCATCTACTCCAAACTCTTTCATTAGAGCGTCTATGTTGGCTTGCATTTCAGGTGTAATGTCTTGGCCTTGGGACATATCTTGCTCTTGTAAAATATCAGGCGCAGTCATCTTAGCCATTTTTGCTTGGTGCATATCGTCAGACTGTTGCATCTTCTGTTGTTTCATAGCGAGGTCTGCTTCCATCAATGGGTCAGGTTGGTTAGTTATAGGCTGTCCTGTTTGTGGGTCAATCTGTGGTTGCCCCATCTGTTGCGCTGCTTCATCTTCTGGGCTTATATCAGTAATAATCTTCTTGTTGTCTGAGGTTAGCTTGATAATCTCGCTCATTAACTCGCCCATATTTAGCTTCTTTTGAGACATCGCTAGTTCTTGGTCTAATTCTGGGTTTGCAGCTTTAAGTTCTGCTACTTTCATAAGTCCTTCTAGTTTGTCGGCATCGTCTTTGGTTTTATCTACATCAGGATCAATCTCAAATTCAAAGGTAGCTCTTACCTTATCCCATACGACATCAAGCTCGTTGCTCATCTCACCGTTCTCATTCTCAGGGAATGGTAGTCCTGCCTTCTTGAGTATCTCTCGCTCATCGTCAGATAGTTTCATAAGATCACTGCCTTGCATGTTAGCAAAATGAGTATTGATCATTGACCTTGCGACTGCTTCGTAGGTTGCGTATAAATTATCTTTGAAGTCTTGGTCATCTACCGAAAGTAAAGCGGCCTGCATTTTAACACCGGCTGGGGTCTTTGATTGAGTTGGATCGCCTGATTCTGCAGCCGTAGCACTTGTGTCGCCTAAAGGTATTAATTGATTAAGTGAAGTTTTGTACATTGATACTCTACCTGGAAGCTGTGCATAAATACCATTCGCTAACTCTTGTCTCACGACTTTAGCACCACCAGTGAACCATATAGCATCTTGCGAATAAACTATTGAGTCTATATCAACATCAGCCTCGTTGCCTTCAATGGCAATAGGAGGTCTTATCCCTACTTGAGTTGCTAGTACGTCAGCTTGTCTCATATAATCTAGTACGTTTTGAGTACCACCGGCGAGCTTTACGATCCCGATTCCGTAAGGGTTTATAAAGTCTTGGTAGCAATATAGATAATGAATAGGAATATCGCCTGTTGGGTCTGGGTTAGTCCATTCTCTGACACACTTGTTGTTCTTGGCTGAGTAAAACATATAAAAAGGAGCTTTGATGCCTCTTTGGAAGGCTACAACAAACTTTATTCCCTTAACGCCTATACCTTTGTCATCTTCTGTCTTCGGGCCATTAGTACCCTTACGCTTCTCTTCAGCGTTAAGTTTGATGATTTCTTCAAGCATCGCAATGTCCCACTTGTTGTATTCGCCTTCTTCTACACCGTCTGCCTTAGCTTGTTTTTTATCCTTTTTAGCCTGTTCGATAATGTTCTTTAACTGCAATTTTGTATAGTAAACTTCCCAAAATATGACATCTGAGTCAGTATCAGATACTTTACCTGGCTCTAGCGATACATCTTGAGGCTGAGCAATAATGAAGTCAGAACCAGTGTAGTCGCCTTTATTAACAAATAGGTTGATGATAGGAACTGAACCATAGATAGCTGATTTTCTTACTGAATCTTTCCACTTACGAGTAAATGGTGCTTGAGAGTTAGCATTTGGTATTATTTCATTGTTCCATTGTAGATTAGCAAGTTCGGCAATCCAGGCTTCATCACGATCGATGGGCTTGACTTTACCGGACAACTTACTTGATACGATTCTTTTGGGTAATTTAAAAAGAGCTGCTGCCAAACTACCGTCATTTACTTCCGGTAGGTTTTCATCTAGCCCGTCTATTAGATCATTATTGGCAAGACGTTCATAAGTAGGATAGTCTTCCTGCCAAATTGTTTGTTCTAGCTTGCTTTCGTCATATATGCTTTTGATTTCGTCTTTAGGGATAAACGCCATTGCAATGCTCCTTATTTAAAAAGCATCCTGTGTGCGATGACCATTCATATGCTTATGACATTATATCACGTTACTAATTATCCTGCAAACTCCCCGAATAATTCTTTGGCTTTATGGTTATATGCCATCGCCGCTTCTTCGGGAGTATCAAATGAACCAAGATAATAGTTTTCTCCGTTATTCATTATCTGTGCCTGCCACTTTCTATCACGTTTATGCCAGCCGACGCCCTTAAACCCCGATATGTTGTCCGTGTGGACATTTACGTTCATTCTATTCTGGCTACGACTACAACTTCTAAGGTTTGATTTTCTATTATCTAATCTGTCCATACTTATATGGTCAGTATCCATCCCATCAGGAGTATTGTTAATGACTCTGTGCATGTGAATAGCGTGTCTCTTACCTTCTTTCCATCTGCTGTTGCGGATTGCATATCCATTGTTGAAGTACCACTTAAACTGACTGAGATAATCAAAATCATCGTCGTCGACTAGGGCAAACATATTAGGGTGTTTCGGTGTGCTTACATCTATTTTTTTCATCCTTCTCCTTATAACAAAAGCACCTCCGATTACAGCAGAGATGCTTTTATAAACATGTTCGGTAACGCTGTAATCATTACATGCCTATTGTATCATAATAATTATCTTATTTCAAGCTCCATTACATTCCATTTACTATGGAATAAATATTCTGCCGGTACATCTCTGTAGCCCTCCCACACCTCAATGGATTTGCTGAGATGCTTGTATTGCTTCTGGGTGATGATTAGTTTACTTGGTAGATCTGCGTACTTCCTCACTATCCTATTTATTTTGTATCGCAAAAACCATACTGACTCGCTTGTTACATCTAGGGTCATTACACGCTCCATCTCTTTAAAATTCGTATTCGTTCCTTGTCGTCAATCTTGATCTCTAGTGTTACCTTCTTCGTGCTTCCATTGGTTAGTATTGCCATCGCCTCGATTATGTCTTTGAACAGTGATTCCCTTTCAGAGAAGATAGATTGCTCATACTCTACTTTCGTTGAGATGACTGTGCTGTCGTGATAGGTTTCTCTTGTAATGATGCTTCCGTAATTCATAGCTTTCCCTCTATTAAACATGGAATTTTAACTTCTTAGCCTTTGGTCTTGGTTCTTTATCCGGCGCTAGATCCTTATAACTTAACGCCAAATATCTAAAACCGTCAGCGCCATGACTAGCCCAATCGTGCTTTGCGTAATTTCTGAATACCTTGTTCTTTTCATCAAAGTCCTTAGTGTAATTCTTGAGCGCTTCCGTACCCTTAAAGCACTTCTTCTCATCGAACCAACAACGAGATAGCAAGTTTCTAACTGAGTTTATACCATCCTCTACCGATTGGGCTGGTATTATCTCAACCTTTAGACCATGAGTAAGTGCTGTTTCTTGCCTAGTCTTACCTGTCCCTAGCTCTCTTGCAGCGCCATCATGAGGCCAGTAGTGTCTGTTATATGAGTACCCCTTGTTATTGACTATATTCGCATAAAATGGAATTCCCTCGCCATTGTTCTCATAGTAATCAATAATATGTATTTCCTTGCCGACTATCTGGTAAAACCATATTGTCATTGAGTCATCTACACCAAGATCCCATGCAGTAGTAACTGGAACTGCTGAGTCATAAGGGACAGAGCAAATCCTACCATCATCTTCTACTCTCTTCATGTGAGTAGCATAATAAGCTCCCATGACAGGAGCATCGAAGCTAGTCATAAACTCTTGGTCGAATAAATGGTAGTCTCCATACAACTCAAAGTATTCTTCTCGTATCTTGTCTAGTTCTTCTTTTGAGAATACATCGCAGTCTAGGGCATTTAAGTGTTCGGTAAACCAATCAGGGCTGTTCTTACCGTTATCTAGGAGCTTCTTGGCATGGTTATTTCCACGAGGTGTACCATTAAACCAAGCAAAGCCTTTGTTTTCTGCTAGAATAGGCCATAAGTAACCCCATACCATTGGATCTATAAGTGGATACTCAGAGAATACTACACCGGCAGGATTAGAACCGACTACTCTGTCTATGTTCGAAGCACCGACTATCTGTATCGTAGAACCGTTTATTAGTTCTATTAGCATATCAGTGCTATTCTTTCGAACCACTAAGCTCTTTGGGGCGTGGTCTATAGTTCTAAACCCATCATTATCTATATTATCCCATAGAGCTTTCTTCCCTTGTGCATATTCTGGGAATATATAAAAATAGTTTCCTGTACGCTCTACTGCCTTTTGAACGAGTTTATTATAAAAGGTTTTATCTTTACCATGTCTTCTAGGCCATATAACAAAGAGTCGTTTATAAGTATCAGCAGCATTCCAAAATGGTAACTGATAACCTCTAGGTCTAAATAAGTGAGGTAGCTTAATCTCCACTGGTGAATCGCTCTATCTTTATAGTTACTTCACCCGTTTGTTCTACTTCCGATCTCTCGCTATAGCCTTCATCTTTTCCTAGTGTCTTTGTGATATGCTTAGCTACATCTGTTTGTATTCTGAGCAAGTCTGTTATCACTTTTCCTTCATCGTTTTCAGTAGAATATGTTAGGGCTTTATCTAGCACTCTCTCGGCTTTCCCTAGCATTCCAAGCCTTCTAAGTTTTTCTAAGAACCATTCTGCTGTAGTAATCTGTGCTGCATACTCTTTATCGTATCCTGCCTTTATAGCAGATTGCAAGCCATTACCAAAGTATTCAGTTCCGGGTTTAATATATAAATCCCAACACATCTTCTGCCTTGGGTCTAAAACATACTGATTAGCTCCATTTGGGTTGGTCTTTGCCATTAGTATTTTACCTTCTTCATTTCATCGCACTCAGTGCAATATAGTTTAGTAGTGTTTCTAATTATTCCAGTTCCGGCTGGCATCTCTAAATGTTCTACTGGTATCCAGTTATGATAACAGCTTACTGGTCTTTCATCATGTAATAGGTTTTCGTCATTCATCTTCCAAGTCTCCAAAGTAATTCATAATAATAATATCTGATCGCTAATTTAATTGCTTGTATCATTATACTCCGATCCTTCATCAAACCTAATGATTGATGTCTGCCCGGTGTACCCTGCACTTACTAACCATCCTAGCCGTGGTATCTCTCTTATAAGGGAATAATAACCACGTTTTAGAAATATGCTGCCTTCTTTGTTCATCCTTGGCTTTTCTAGTAGTATCATACTGCCTCTATATTTATGTTAAATAATGCGTCAATTATCTTTTTCTTAATTCTAAACATAGCATACGCTTGTCCTTTGCGCATACCCTTTATATCTATATGAGAGATCGTGTCGTCTTTGTTCAATACCTCAAAGTCCAGGATGTATTTGAAACACTTCTTACCATTTATGATTGCCTCGAAAGGTACTTGCCTGTTATACCCGTGTATCCTTCCGGCCTGTTGTTCACTATCTAAGTACATAGCGAATTCGGCTTCCTTCTTACTATCAAAAGTAATGCCATTGTATATCGTTTTTTTAGCGTTGTATTTGTTCACGACACCCTCTATTTGTTACTTACAATTATACTATAAATAAGCCAATAATGCAAACCTTTTTATGCGTACTTATCCACAGCATTAAATAAATCTTATTGACAATTTATTTAAACAGGTTTATACTGTTAGTCAGATACTAGTTATCAAAACTAAGGAGGGGAGGTGAAACAAATGAAAACAGAAAATATTAAAATTCAAATCAAGGCAACAGTTCGAGTAGCGTTAGCACTTGTAATGATTGCAGGGGCGTTAGACTTAGTAGGTTATATCAATCTACCAGAAATCGGGCAGATGGTTTGTGGTGGAGTAATTGGGGTATATGCGATTGCAGACCTCATTAAAGGAAACTTAAAATAATGGAAAAAGCATACGCAATTATTGTGGTCTTGGTAATCGGGGGGTTGTTCTACCAAAGAATAGAACAGCCTCAGCCGATAATAGTTCAAGAACCGATTGCCGTAGCACAAGAAGTAGTAATTGAAAAATGGGCGGTAACAACTTCACCGCATTCAGCAGTAAGCGTTGAGAAAATCAACGAAGTTATTGGGATATTACAAGCAAATGGGCTTACAAAACAGGGTACAGCTTACTTGACAGGAAACTTCATAGCCGAAAGCCATCTAATCCCTTGTGGGAATTATGGAGATGGCGGACTAGCTCAAGGTTTAGCACAATGGCATCCAGGCAGACGATACGATATGCCTTGTGGACTTGTTGAACAGATAGAATGGGCGTTAAATGTTGAAATGCCGAGAGATGCAAAGGGTATGGGCTATACGAACCTATCGGAAACCTTAAAAGACCCGTCAGCAACGCCTGAGAGCCTTCTAGTAGGTATTCAGAAGTATGAGAGATACGGAATAGCAGGAAATAGAAGGTGGTATGGAGAAGAGATATTAAAGCAGTTGGGAGCATAATATGAGAGACGAGCCAAAACAAGACTATATAATCGCTAATACAGGGAAGAATAAGGTTAGACAATATAGCCTGAGAAAGTTCAAGGAAAAGTGCGATGAAGAGGGCAATACATATTCAGATATAATCTTCGATCTAATAGATGGATATAACTCAAAAAAGTAAACAAAATAAAGACGACTGCCGGAGGGTACAAGCAGTCGTCTTTTTATATAAATGTCGTAGAGTGAGGCAAAACAAAGTTCTGTTCTCCACGACAACTACATTCTATCATATTTACTTGTGTTTTTCAAGCCGATGTCTCTCAGGTGTCATTAGTTCTATGTTATCTTTATCAAAGACTAATTCGGGGTTTGTAGACCGTTTCTTTATATGATCTAAATCAGGGTTTTTGACCCACTCTCCTAATTTAGTAACAAAATACCCTTCATGGTTCTTCTTGTCTTTTAGGTATTTGCTTCTAAAGTTTTTCCATTGTTTGGTCTTCTTCCCTGCACTTATCTTTTTATGTGTTTTAATAGCACAAAAGAAGCATTTGTTTTGTAATGTACTTGTTACCTTGATCTCTTTATCGCAAACCTTACACTTGCGGACTTTGAATAGTCTCATACTTTTCTCGTTTCTCAACATCCCTTGCATTGGCTCTTATTAACTTTATTATAGCACCAATAGGAAGATCAGAAAGATTCACAAACTTTATTTTTTGTTTCACTTTTGGCATACATTTTTTCTTTCCCAGCATCTGTCATCTATTCTAACCCACATTTCGTGTGAGAACTCTTTGTTATGTTTGCACGCTTTATTGTCGCTATCAGTCTTAAAATCACAATGTGCGCATTCGTATTTTTTTACTTCCATTTATTCCTCCGGCAGTTTGCTTTTAACTGCTAATATTGCTCTTTCCATTTGCTCAATATAGACTTGCTCGTGTCCTACCCTGTCGTTATCTTCAACACCTTTCACGAGCTTGGCATACATCCAAATTGCATTGCGTAATCTAAGGCTTGGCTTTTTAAACTTAGTACCTTCAATGTCTGCATCTTGTTCTGGCACATCATCAAACTTTATTTCGTTCTCTTTAAATAATACCCAACCCATAGTGTTAAAAAACTTAGTCATTAACAGAGCTACTTCCTCGCCACTAATCTCTTTAGTAACAAAGGTTAGGCTTACGCTTTTGTCTTTACGAGGGGTTACTTTATCAAGATGTGCAGGAACTTGAAATATGTTACTCTGTTCCATTTTCTTGCCCAACCTTTTTCACAATTACACTTATGTAATCTGTTTCGGTTTTCTCAACACCAGCAAGTTCAATCTTATCAAACAAGGTTTTAACCTCTGGCTTAACATCAATCATAGTGTATTCTTTGTCTAGCTTTTTCAACACTAGGTCGCTTATCAGCAGGGCTTTATCAATAATGCTGTATTTAGTTGTAAACTTCCTGCTTATAGTTGCGTCTGGGGTCTTCCATTGTGTTAAGTTATCCTTGCGTAATTCTTCTAATATCTCGTTTTGTACTTCGTCTATCTTGCCGAGCATATTTTTATAAAGAGTAGTTTCTGCTTCAATAGTTGTTTCAAACTCGGATCGTTTGGTGTCTATTTCTTCTTTTACGCTATCTTTCATGCGTCTTAGATCTGCTAATATACAGGTCTTCTTATTTAACTCATTAATTTCCATTAGTGTTTTCCTCCTTTTTAATAGTTGGTAATGCCCATTTTGGTAGTTCTGGTGTCTTCCAATAACCTATAACACCAGAACTTTTATCGTTTATATAATTTACAAAACCAGTGGCAGGGCTTTTGGTTGGTTGAATATCTACAAAGGTTGCTTCTAGGTTGTATAAGTATCTTCCAATACCCCATTGAACACCTGCTCGTTTCATACTGCTAGAAAAACCACCCTTAACTGACTCTATATTGGTTTCCTCTGCACCATCATACTTAGTAACCCACTCCTTATCTGTCTTTATGGAGATACCACATTTGACACCTTTAGAACCCCAAGGTTCAAACTCGTTCTTCCAGTTCTCTTGTCCGCATACCTCATCTAGGCGCTCCATTATGGCTCGGTTCGTTACATAAGCCAGTACCATACCCCACATTTTTTCGCCACTCTTACCGGCTCGTTGTATTCGCCACTCTATATCAAAAGGGCTGAACTTATCTTTTAGTTTTTCTAATTCCATTTACCCCTCCTGTCGCAATAATTTCATAGCATCGTTTTCTAGTTTTTTAATTACTTTATTGTAGAATAGTCTTTGATCCTTCTCGCCATTTATGCCCATCTGTTTCCCTCGCATTTCTATAACTTTTTTCAATCGTTGTGATGCGCTTTTCATTTCCTAGCCCTCCTGTTGCCATTTTTTAGTTAATGCTTTACCCTGTGGTGTTTGTAATATAACCGCCCTCTCGGTTTCCGTTGAGTTTTCCAACTCTTCTACCATGTAGTCTTCAAATCCCATATTGCCTCCTTATGGTTTTTTAATATTAATTAAATTATATGCTATAAGACATTAAATGTCAAGCATTTTGTGGGATAAAATATCGTTATTGTATTTGATTATGTCTTTTCTCTTTACTAGATAATGTCCGGTGCTATCTACTGTTGATTTTATTCTGCCGGACTTTATTATTCTCCAAATTTGTCTGTAGCTTTTAATCGGATTTACCCCTCCTCTTGTAAGTATTAGTTTCTGCTCTACTATCTGCTTTGGCGTTAATAGATCTTTGGACTTTGGCATTGTGGCATAAGCGTATGTTTGGTACTCTGATTCTTTCCATACCTTACCGCAAACCAAACAAATCACTTCATCGCCACGATCCGTTACTTTTGGTTTGTGCTCGCAAGTTCCTGGATATTGATATTCTACTCCATTTACTATCACAGTAATCCTCCTTCCTCGTAAGTAATTATGGTTCTATTTTTTAAGCCTCTATCGGTAAAAACCACATATCCCAACCCTTTGTATTCGTTATCTACCAAATAATCTCCTGCTGGCAAGAAGATCCCTCTTTCGTATTCATTCCCCTTTGCTTGTCTTAATCTTGGTTTTAACATTCTTACTTTCATTCTTCCTCCCTTATCTTATAGTCAAACATAGATTTTATGGTATCCCGTTCCCAAGTTCCACAAGAACAGTTGTAAGGATTCATCATACTGTTATTTCCCATAAGTCTTTCGCCACAATCCCCGCAATGTGGCATAGCTATTTTTACTTTTTTGTATTGGAGTTTCATTCCTCCCCCAAGATGGTCAATAAATCGTCTATGAGTGCTATTTCACTTGAGTTCATCCTTAATATGTTTCTGCGTTTATATTCCAATACCTTATCCCTCATCTGTGCTTGTTGGGTGGACCAAGGAAGTTGTAATCCATCATCTTTGTGTCGTGGGACTATGTGGAAGTGTAGGTGCTGAATCGTTTGGGTAGCATCAGTTCCTTTGCTAGTAATAATATTATAGTCACAGTCCAAATCATTGGTGAAATATCTCAACGCCCATCCCACTTGGTTAGCATTTAATTCAGGATTGTTTAGGTGTGCTGTGTGAAGTTCTGGGACTACTAACTTGTGTCCTGGAGTGACTGGATTGAGTGGCTCAAAACAGACGAACCCTGCGAACCTATCTTCATATTCCCTATTAGCAATCCTTTTACAAAATACGCAGGACTGCTCCTCTACGGATGGTTCTTTCATAGCGATTTCACATTCTTGAGGGCAGACTCAACCTCACTTTTATCATAGGTATTGTTGCCAATCTTTATAGTTTCTTTTTCTTCCTTTTCTTCTAAATCCTCAATCTCGTAATCGCCTAAGACATACTGATTTTCCCAATAATCTGAACCTGTCTTGTCGGTAATGTCTTTGATTTTTCCTGTATCATCTCCGCCAATAAACCAACCTAGCTTGAACCCTGCTTTGGCTTCCAGCCGAGCATTGCCACAGACCCAAGCATTACCACAGACCTGAGCATCGCCATAGACCCGAGCATTACCATAGACCTGAGCATCGCCATAGACCTGAGCATTGCCATAGACCCAAGCATCGCCATAGACCCGAGCATTGCCATAGACCCGAGCATCGCCATAGACCTGAGCATTGCCATAGACCCAAGCATCGCCATAGACCCAAGCATTGCCATAGACCCAAGCATCGCCATAGACCCAAGCATTACCGTCTTGACTTAAGTTGTCTTCCTTTTCTACCCAGCCACCAAGTTCACCCTTTTTGATACTGCCGAAATTTGCAGTAGCTTCAATTTGATATAGTGTTCCACTCCAGAATGTTTTAGTTGTTTTCGTTAGTTTAAACTTCACTTTGTCCTCCTTTTTAATTATCTTTGTCTCTACGGATGGTTCTTTCATTTCTTTATTGCTCATTTAATACCTCGTCCAAAATTCTTTAAATAAATCACTATATCTGATTGTTTCAGCAAGTGGCGAAAGTAATACAATATTCCAACCTTGTATCATAATCAGCGTTTTGTAGAACATATACTTCATTACTCCTCCTTCTCTGACTTCAATCCATCAATAAGTTGCTCCACTGGTTTGATTGCATTGCTGAACTCGTGGTCCCAGCTGAATGGCTTGACTATTTTAATTAACAAAATAATAAGGCGTATTGATATTTTTTCCCTCGTTGTTAGTTCATCTTTTATGTTAGTTTCTGCCATCTTGTTCTCCTTTCATATCGTTGATTAGTTGTTCAAGGTCTTCTAATGCTTTAAGCCTTTTGCTATATTGTGGAAATTTTATAGCTCCCATATCGTGAGGATAACTTGGTAGTTTCTTTATCTTCTCCAGCACTTCGTTTAGAGTGTCTTGGCGGGATTGGTCTATCTTATATTTTAAAAATTCCGACCACATCCTGCCCTCTTCTCCATAACCCTCATTACCCTTAGACATCGCCATATCTATAACCCATTCCAATTCTGATTGTTTTATAGTTGGATTCATTGTGATAGTTTTATCTACAATCTTTTGACATTCTATTATTTCTTCTTTTTTCACCTTATTCTCCTTGTTCTGTTAATTTTTTAGCTGTTTGGTCACTACATCCAAGTTCTTTGCCTATTTTCACATAAGACATTCCAATCTTTCGTAATTGTTTTGCTTTTTTAGGGTTTCTTTCAAATGTTTTAGTGTAACAAGCTATTTCTTTTTCCATCCCTGATCCTTATTCCCTTTCATTCCCTCAACTATTTGCTCAAGGTCTTCAAGGCTTTTCCTGATTTTTTTTGTATAGTCGCATATATAGCTTTCCTTGTAGTCTACTAGACTATTAACCACTAAGTCGTGTGCCACATCATCTCCTTTAGGTGCTTGATTCCACCCATCTGGACAAGTCGTATATATATCGCTAAGCATCTCTTTTATCTCTTTAAAGGCTGGACTTATCTTCTCCAGCACTTCGTTTAGAGTGTCTTGGCGAGATTTATTAGTAAGTTTTTCGGTTATTGCGTCTGCTATAAAATATCCTATTTCATCCTGTGTTTGTTCTGGATTCGGTAAATACTGGATTCTTCCCCAACCTCTTAAATCAGCTATCATATTATTTTTAGAGTCCCAGAATGAACCGCCCTCTTTATCAAAACGAATAGGTGCTATTATTATTTCTCTTATTTTTATCTCTTTTTCCATAACTATTATTCCTCCTTCTCTGACTCCAGTTCAAACCTTATTTGTTCCATTGCGGCTAAATAACCTTTGTTCCACTCTTTATCAAATTGTTTAGAAGATTCTATCCAACTGTCTATCTTCTCTAGCACTTCGTTTATAGTGTCTTGGCGGGACTTAGAGACAAGTCTCATACAGACATCGTGCATATAAGAAAAGTTAGGTATTACTCCAGATTTCTGAATCTTGTCCATTTCTTCTTGCCAAAGTTTTTCTATTTCTTTTTCCATAACTATTGTTCCTCCTCCTCTATAAACATATTTATTGCTGTTGGTTCTTCAAGTTCTATATCTGTGTCGGTATATCCGTGTGCTAATAAGAATTTGTTATATCTGTCTAGTAGGTCTAAATCGTGGCTACTTAGCATTGTCGTTCATTATGTCTTTTATAATTTTGTATAGCTCGTCTACTTGAATAAAGTTAGCAATTAAAGTAAAGCCGTTCTCTTTGTTAACATTGGCTTTAACTTTTGCTTCGTTTATTCGTTTTACTAGTTCTTGTAAAGCTTGTGTTTTTCCTATCTCTCTATTAAACTTTGATAAAGTCCTCATATCTTTTTTAAAGTTTAAAGTTTTAACAAAGTCTTTTGACTCTTTCATTTCTTCTTTACGTTTCTTTTGTCCTTCGTCATACCATTCTTCTAGTTGTTTGTTTTGTATCATATGCGCTCCTTACTACCTATTGCTTTTTGAATTTTATTATAAAATTGTTTTAATGGTGTCCCGGCATTTTCGAGATTATTCGTTAATTTCCAATCTTCTAGTTTGTTGATCGGATTTATTCTTTTCTCAAATTCGTAACCATCTCGTTTAAGATCCCACATTCTTGCTGAATATCTCCAACATATTCTGTGTAGTTCGGTTGCATTATGCCATTCACCGTCTGATAGAAGTTTTATTATCTTTTCTTTTTGTGTCATTACCCTCTCCTTTTTGATTTTGGCTCTTTAAATTCATCGCCAGTTAAGTTTTTATTTGTTCTATGGTAGTTTACTCGTTTTAGAAATATCGTGTCTTAGAAGTCCTTTAAATGGGTAGTGCAATCAGGATCATAACCTGTTGCATGGCAAACACTTGCGTTGTATTCGCTTGCCGTTGAAAAACTGGCTACAAAAAAAAGACCTGCTAATATGACTATGGCAAATATTAGCGATCCGATAACATTCCCATATATTTTGTCTTTAGTTGATCTTTCCGGTTGTAGGTTTGATAACATAGCGCCTCCTCTAGTTACTTTTATTTATATTTGAGGTTGTTCCCTTACGGATTTGTTTACCCTCCTGGGACGGTAAGCCGCTTTGCCTCTAGTGGTAAAACCTTATGAGTTGATTGTATATTATTGGACTTTTGTTGTCAAGGATTTTTTATAATCCGTACTTGTTTTCGATATAATGCCCTGCCAGGTTGCTATCACGCCCCTGCCACTCTAACGTAACATCAATATACTGCTTTAGTCTGTCGATTCTACCCTTAATGGCTTGATACCACTCGTAGTCATTCATCTTGCGGATAGATTTAGCGTTTCTTTTGCTTTCATCTTTCTTAAACTGAGATATAGCACATCGACTATCAGAGATGATATGTAGTTTTTTCAACTTCATTTTTAATGCTATATCTAGCGCATGTTCCATCGCCATCAGTTCAGCAATATTATTAGATCCTCCGTGGTTGCTAACATCAGATAGTATTTTACCTTTAGAATCTGATACTACTGCTATCATAGTTCTTTTTGAAGCGTCTTTTTGATTACTCATTGAGCAACCCCCATCTGTGTAAAATGTAATCATTTTTCCTCCTTTAAATTTCCTTTAATTTGAAACTCCTTATTAGCTCTCTAACCTTTTCCTTACTTCCCCCGTCAGTGATATTTATATCTTTAACATCTTCTTTTATTCTTTTATTCTTTACTTCTTTATTAGTGTTCGCTTGTTGTTCACTTATTGTTCGCTTATTGTTCACTTGGTTGTTCACTTGGTTGTTCACTTTGCGTTGATATTCGCCCCATTTTAAGATTGTAATCGTGGTATAAACGCTGTTCGCTTCGTACATCACTTGGTTGTTCGGTTTTTGCCTAAAAACCTTCAAAATGCGGTAGACTTGTTGTTCACTTAGCCCTGTATCTTTGGCAATTTGCTTTCTTCCGAAGGTAACAACACCGTCTTTATCGCAATGTGTTAAAAGCCAAATCCAAACAGTTAATCTTTCTGATTTGTTCTTTCCTAATAGCATACTGCTATCCCATATCTTCTTATGTAAGAGAATCCACCCATTAGTTGCCACCCCCTCACCATCCTATTCTATAAAACAAACGAGCCACCTAGATTGTCGCTAGATGGCTCACTTGTTTATATTTGCAAATATTTCTTCGTTGCGACAATCAACTACTAAATTATACACTAATATGGAATGTTTTTCAACTACTACTTATCCACAACCATTTCGCTGACGTCACGAAAATGGTACACAAATTCCAGCAGACGAAAAGGAGGTGATCTAAACATCTGCCGGAATATGGTGGGGAGCGATGGGCGCTATTATCCTTGCTCCCCATGTTGGTCGTGGGTTTGGGGAAGGACAGCGCTGTTTACGCGGTCCTTTGCTCCCCTCGCCCACGATAATCACTTAAATCTTTTCTCCCACTCAAGGTACTGGTAGCATTCTTTTCTACAATAGAAGTAGATCATCGGGGTTGCTCGGTAGCAGATTTGACAGAAGAAATTACTTTTAAATTTCATCAGTCCATACTCGATGAGAAATACTGTATCTCCCGAACGTACTTGTGCCAAAATACGCAAGGTCTATTGCACGTCTGGTACTTTTCTTGGTCAGATAGTCTGCAAACTCTGCAAATCAGCTTTTCTTTCCAGTCGTACATTTTCGTATTCCCCTCCTTTAACACAGATTTTTAAAAAGTAACAAAAGTCGCAGTAAGATACTTTTCTTCGACAGTGAGTATCGAAAAATTGGTGAAACTCCCTGTGGTCTTTGGAGCAGAGTCTTACTTTTACTTTACGTTCTGCCTTAGATAAGTGATTACGCTTAGGCCAGAATAGTCAAAGATGATGCTTAGTCATTCTGTCTTCCACAGAACCGCACAAAGCACACATCATATAATCACACCCTTTCCTTTTAGAAAAATAGAATATGACTCTTTGGCTTCCTCTAAGGTATCGTACCTTCCGACGTTAAATGTCTTGCCACATATCGATGTCTGCACTTTCCATCTTTTGCGAAACTTGTCCCAGTAAATGCCTGCAGGTGCGTAACTCTTGGTACATTCTTCTCTCCTGTTTCGGCTATTAGCAGAGTAAGTAACTACCCTCAGGTTCTCTCTTCGGTTGTCTAGCTTGTCTCCATTAATATGGTCAGTAACCATCCCCTCGGGTATTGCTCCGACCATCTTTTCTGCTATCAACCGATGCATTCTTACAGACTTTTTTTTACCGTTTACCTTTCGAGTGTAGTATGCGTATCTGTCAAATTGCCACTTTCCTAAAGAAGTCAGCCATTCGAAATCTTCAGCTGATACCTGGGCGGTTTTCCCCTGGGTTAATTTAATTTCCTTCATATCACATCCTTTCTTGATATTACTCATTCAATTAGAAACTATGGTTGGTTAGGCGTGGTTCAATCAAACCACACAGAACACACATCAAGACAATCCCCTCCCCTCAATTTTTAATGTACAAGCCCTACAAGATACTTATATGTCCTCAAAATAAGAACTTTATAAATATACTCATAAGCAAAAGATGCGAACATTACCGTAATGCTCGTGTACCCGAATACTAGTTCTACTGTTTTTTGGTCACAATATAATCCGTTGTTTGCGTAGGTATAAATTAGAGCAAACAAGAACGACATTATTATTACTGCGATTGGTGCGTTTTTTCTCTCTAGTGGGAATTGTTTCCATCTTACTTGGATTTCCGTTACTACGGGGATTGCTAGTGCGATTAAGGTCGCAAGCTGTGCGTTTATTTCCATAAATCTCCTATTAGTTTAATAATCATTTTTAAATAATCTAAAAGAGTTATTTTTTTGACCTCTATTTTTTCCATTTCTTCTGTTATTAGGTCAATATCTGTTTTTTGTTCTAACTCCTTTTTTTTCTTTTCTAACAATTCAGCGTCTAGTTTCGCCTGTTCCTCTGCCAATCTCTTCTGTTCGTCAGCGATTCGTTTTGCTTCTGCTTTTTGTGCGTCATCTGCTATTTTTTTAGCCAGTTCTGCTTTTACTCGGCTTTCTTCTGCGATTCTTGCCTGTTCTCTATTAAAAGCCTCTTGGTCAAAATTAACGTCTCTAATTGGTCGTAAAACTCCCAAGACTGAACTGTAATTATGAGTGATTAACTTGCAACCTGTCGTTCCGTTTGAAGGACTCCAATTTTGGTCTAGTGATATAAACGTATTTACGTTTGCCTCAACAACAATAGCGATATGCCCGTAAGTTCCAACGCCTGTACCCCAAACCATAATGTCGCCTTTAATAGGTATGAACGATGGCGTATTCGGTATTCTGGTTAAATAGGAAGACGGGTAGTTGTTCCAATAATCTTTTGCGTTATTCGTGTATGCTGGTAAGTTCAAAACATCTACAAAGTATTGCTTTATTACATCTACGCACTGAAAGCCGTATATTCCGTCATAGTCTATTTTTACGCCTGTGTATTTTTTAATAAATTGTTCGGCTGTCATACTGCTACCTTGAATACTTTCCTATCTGAGAATTCTTTAACTATTTTTTTTGTTATGTTCATATACATACCCCACTTTACTTATATGATATTGATATTTTGCCTTACAGGACAAACTGCAACATGCTGGAAAATATTTTTTATTGCTATATATTGTTTTTTCTTTTCCACACCACTTACAATTAAATGTGTATTTGTGGACTCCTCTCTCTTTATTGTGAAAGGTTGTGTGACAAGACGGGCATAATATTTGTATATTGTTCACGGAATTATTCTTTTTATTTTTGTCTATGTGGTGCAGTATTTTCCCCTCTTCGCCACAAGAACATTTATCAGGCAAAAGAATTTTTTTAAGTCTATGGAAATCTGACTCGTAGCTATTTCCTGTAATATATTTAGGGTGTTTATCTTTGGCTAATATTCTCGGGTCATCTTTATACGTCTTGCCAGAGTTCCACGCAATGCCTTTCCAGTTGCTTGCCTTAGACCTCATTTTATGTTTTTTCATAAATCTACATAAGACTGGTGGCGTTACCCCTAATATTGTGCTTGCTTCTTTCATTGTTCTATTCGTGTCAATATACTCCTTTTTTACTTGTTCCTCTGTCATACAATTCTCCTTTTTATACCTCTATTGTATCACAAATCCTTCGGGATTACGAACATTTTTCTTGACTTAAACTCTTCGGCTTTCCCCTCATTCCATTGGTTTACAGGTCTAATATAACCAACCACCCGACTGTAACATTCTGTGGGTTGACGTTTTGACTTTAATATATCGTATTCTTTTTGGCTCATCTTTCATCCCTACACATTACTCGTTTCCACTTGTCTTTAATGTATGAATTTCCTCCTAATGTTTTAGTATAGTGGTCATACATTTCATAAGCTAACTGCTCTTGTACGGCGTCTTTCATTACGCCTTTTTCTATGTCTGCCAAATACCTAACGAGAAAGCATTTACAGTTATTGATGTCCATTCTTTTAAGGTCTTCCGAAATTGGTTTGAATAGTTTTTTAATAACCCTGCCATTATAAGCAGATAGAATGAGGACTGCTCCGACTACCTCGGAAAGTTGAATTATGTTAGTTGCTATGTCCATCTTATCTCTCGCAAATAAAGGTTAGTTTGAATGTACCAGCAGCAGGAGTACCAGCTTTTGTCCATGTTAGTGTAAATCCGTCAGCATCATAAGATTTCACGACGGCTGATTGCGCCCAACTTGCTTGGTCTGAATAGGAGGTAAGTGCCGCAATGTCATAATAAACATTTGCTGCCGATTGATAGGTACAATGATTCGCCTTAGCCGAGTCTGAAAAGCCATTGCTTCTATAAAGCGTTCCATCTCTAACCCCTATACATTTAATACTTGATGGAATGAAACCGACACCAGTATATGAAACATCTGTTGGAGCACCAGCCGCACCAGCGTCTCTAGTTGCTGTGATGATTTTAGTGAATAAAGCACCATTTCCTGCCGTAGTTGAGAGTTTAGCGTTGGTAACTGCACCAGCAGTTATATTGTCTGTTACTACTGAATCATTGGTGGCTAGTTTACCATCTTTAATTAGTAAGCCGTCTATATCCACTCCATGAGCAGCAGCAGCTTCTAATATATGGTCTACTTCGATATTTCCACCATCTGCAACTACAACTGAATCTGCGGTTACAGCTGCATGTTTACCAGTTTGTTTATGTTCTATGAGTAGCCCATCTACTAATCTGTTTTCTCTGCTAGAAGCAACAGGAATATAAACTCGTGAGGTCGAACCTGCTGGGTAGTTTTGGTCTGAGCCATATCTTAGAACCATACTTTCAATGGTAGTAGCCCCTGTTACGATGCCAGTCCATTCGGTATAACTTCCAACGTCTCTGACTTCTACTCCATTTACAATTGATACGGTATCCATTGCGAACACGACACCAGTATCGGTACTCCAGTTAGTGGTCGATACCACTGTGATCGACGTACCCCCTATTAAGTGACCAGGTGCAGCCAAAGTAGTTGCAGTCCCTGGACTGCCTACATGAGAAAAATAATCTTGTGTATTCGCCGCCATTTTATATCTCCTTTATGTTATTTAATTTTGCAAAAGACCCAAACATTTCTGTGATCTTCTCGTTATATGCCTTCGCCGCATCCAGTTTATTATCAAAATGCTTTGAAAACCTCAACTTACCATCTTTATTCAACCTAGCGACCCACTTACACGCCCTCTTATCCCACGAGACACCTTTGTAGCCAGAAGTATTATGGCTCGGTTTGGGCAGGTTGGCATTATTTTGTGAACGAGTGCATACACGCAAGTTAGACTTACGATTGTCTAGTTTATCGCAGTTTATGTGGTCAATATCCACCCCTGAAGGGAAGTCCAAGATTAGACGGTGCATATATATGTGTTTGCCTCTTGATACTCGTTGTGCATATCTACCACTAAATGACCACTTGAATTGATTCAAGTACTCGAAGTCCTTATCATCGACTATGGCGTATTTACCTTGTGTAAGTTTTATTTTTTTCATAATCTTTCTCTCTAGCTACGGAATATGAGCTCTTTGTTAGCAGTTCCTCTTGTATTGACTGCACTTAATAAATAATCGCATCCAGCGGTTTCGGTAATAATCTCCCAATCTGCCTGATTCAGTAAGCCTTTAGGTCGTATAGAAACCACCGCTACGCTCTTACCGAATGAGTCAATCTGACCTATATCATCTCCATATAGATAGTCTCCTGAATAATCCCAATCTCCTATACCTGAAAAGCTGGTTTCTGTCGTGAATGTATCTGTTCCGGTAGAAGCAGTAGAACCTCTCTTAGTGAGTCCAAGGGTATTTACTTGGATTGATCCTTTGGGTTGTATAAACTTGAAGAGTTGCTTGTTGATATTCCCTAGAATGATTCCGTCTTTATCCCATACTAGAGAAGAGAACGCGCATCTTGTCCTGAAAGCAACACCGTCATCAGTCGTGTTTTGAGACCCTGCGCGAGTAAACTCCAGTATCTTGTTTCCTACTAAAGCACATAAATGAGGAAGTCCATTATTGTCTTCATACAACCATAAATCTTTAGCAGCTACTGTCCATCTTAAAACCCAAGCGTTTTTACGAGCCATATCTATATACCATATCTCATTGTTCTCAGTAGAGCCGACAGGAAGAGCAAAATAAACTTTTTCTTGATATTCAACGCCTACAGCTTTATCGAGCGAACCTAAACTTATTCTGTTTATATCTGGCTCAATTAGAGTCGAGAGTGTTTGGGTTGTTAAAATATTTACGATGTTCTGTGATGTTCCAGTTGTTTTAATAGCGTCTCCAGTTGGGTAGATTAGAGCGTCTTTTACTTTTACGGTAGCTCTTGGTGAATAAGTACCCGATTGACCACTTGCTTCGATAATGTTTGGAAATACTATGACTTGATCGCCATAAGTCGCTTGTTCAAAGGTAACATGACTTAGTTTACCTTTCCCTGCCGAACCCCTGCTTGAACAAGTGATAACAGGGTCGCCCTTACCAGTACGGAATCCATCTACAAAGTTGAGGACAGAATCGCCTCCCCCATCTATCTCGAAACTACCACCTCCGTTTAATGGACTAAAATCGGCCGCCCTATCAACTGCTGAAAAAGAAGCTGAATAATAAAGCTTATTACCGTCGGCTACGCCATACAGTTGAGAGTTTTTTGAGTCGTTGTATAGCCATGTAAATATCGGCCCTTCGGTTGAATTAGACTCAGGGGCTGTCTTAAATGGGTTAGCTGTTTGCGAACCATCATCAGTATAAGCTAAAGTCGTTAATCCCGATAAAGTTATTATTTCGTAAAAAAGACCATCAACTGATTCGCCCCAATATAATGTATATGAAGTCGCTCCTGCTACTGCTGACCAAGTAAGCGCTACTGTTTTTGCGATAGCGGCCGCAGAATCTAAGTCATCCCTTATACTGTTGACGTTTACGGCAGTTGAAGCAGCACTAGCGGCACTTTCACCGACTGCGTTATTAGCTGTTACTTTATAATAAAAGTTGTGAGGCTTAGTACCTGAAATAAGGTTGGTACTACCAGTCCCACTTGGAGCGGCAGGTGTATCGAGTGCTACATACTCCACAGTGGCCCAAGTAGCCAAGTCAATATAAGTAAGTTTATTCACAGAATTGAAGACATACACTCGATTCTTAGATTGAACAAACCCAGCCCAAGCACTAGGGTCATAGGCATTAGCACCTCCGACTAGCGTAAATGCACCGCCATCTTCTTGATAATATATTTTGCCTACTCCGCCAGTATTCATCATGAACAGTAGCCCACGCTTACCTCCGTAACGATATTTGCCCCTACCGATTACCGTATCAGTTGGTTGCGTTCCGTATGATACTAAAGGCGGTCTAGGTCTAGGGATATTGTCCTGTGTCAGTTCCATATTCGTCATGTCAGATAATGAGTCTATAGGTCTCCTAGAATTACTCAAAGCCGAAACATATCCTTTAGGAAACTCGTTTTGGGATATATTGAAACCTAGAATGTTTTTATTCTGTTGTGGAGACGATGATTTGTACATTATCTCATTCCTATTCTAGTTACTATTGTTGGTACAATTCTCGGACTCCTACCAACTCCCCTACGATTGGTTGAAACCATCGCTGTGTATAGATTGTTAGCTTGAGCATTTAAATCAGGAGCTTTAGAAGCGTAAGTGAGGTCATTAGCCGCCAAATCCTTAGCTACTGCATAAACTAGCCACATCGGATCATCGACAGGTACAACATCACTGGCATCATCTAAACTAAACGGTACGAAATAACCAGGTACTAATAGTTGGCTTCCAACCAAAGAAGTTGGCATAGTAGAAACAAATGATATAGATTGTGGGTTCATACCATAAATAAATACAGCATCAGAATCTATCGTAGCTTCTTGTGGTTTAATTATGTTTAATATTGAATAATTACCAGTAGCATCGCTAACAATAGCATTAGTTGATGGTGCTATGAACTGTCTATTCAAATTGTATATGTCAACACCAGTTTTAAGAATAATATCACGAGTGAATGTTGTGGTGGTTGTATTTGTAAATGCTACTGTTACAGTAAGTGCAGTATTACTAGTTATTGTGTCTATAGTTCGTTCAGTTTCTCCTTCAACATTGATTTTATCGCCTACTTCATAGTCTAGGAAGTAAGTTCCAACTCCTGTAAGCGCTGTTGTGCCGACAGTTGAAACAGTACCAGGTTCTGTGAAGTATCCCCTTGAGAGTGATTCCCAAGTAACTTTAGTGTCTCTGGCCCATTCGTTTATCTTTCTATTTGCTACCCTTAGCCAGTATGAGTAATCAGCCGTTCCTGCAGTTGGTGCATCATCGTCTGTTGCTCTATAAGCATCGTTTATGTGTAAAAAAAGCTCTGAAACTAACATTATACCTTCTTTCCTTTAATTTTGATTCCTTTAACTATCTTCCTCAAAGCCTGTTGATTACTCAGGTTATCTGATGTAGTCGTTTCAAGCATCTTAATCATTCTTTCCATGCTTGCTTTCTTAGCAGCACTCTTACCCTTAGTAAATCCACCATAACCTTTGTATTTAGCCATGTTATTTACGAGGGTCTGAGCATCGTTCTGTAGGGCAATCACATCTCTAGGATCAAGATTCTTGCTCTTTAGCTGTTCCTTTATGTTATCGTACTGACTTTGAGCCGTTTTCAGCCAACTTCCAAGGTCATCATTGTCTTTATATTGTTGTAGGTATTCTTTGCCTAAATCATAACTAAATTTGAGTTCAGTTACTGGAGTTGCGGCTGTGCCATCTGTATTGCGGGTATAAACCATACCGTCTTTGACTTCGTAGGGTTTGTCTGAAGCCTCAAAGTCCATCTTAGCTACCTCAGTTTGTGCGCCTTTTAGCGTATCTTTGGACACCCAGTCACCCTTTGAATCCATGAAGCTAAACCCATTGGAGTCTTTCTGTATTCGTTTATCGCTAGTCTGTCCGCTTACGCTAGACGCATTTGTTCCCGTGCTCTTCTGATATTCTTTTTGAAGATTAGATCTCTGCTTGTCAGCTTCTTTCTGCGTTATAGTACCCCTCGAAAGACCGATGGAAATAACTTTATCAGCACTATTAAACTCATCTTTAGCAAACTGGTTCTTCTGTTCTGCCGAGTATTGAGATTTAGGAAAGGCAAACGCCTTGTTCTTTGTGTATTCACCGACAAAAGGTATTTCTCCAGCAGCATATCTCTTTAACTGTAAATAAGGATCAGTCGCTTTTTTCTCTCCTTTGGCTATAGATATTTGCGACTTGGTGTTCTTCTCTATACCCGCTGGTATTGCCTCTAGCCCTGTTAATATATTGCCTACCTTGCCCACAGTAGGGCCACCGATAGAACTTAGGGTTCGGGTAACTTTAGTCAGAGGGGTATTGTAGTCATTCGTATAAGTATCATATAGGAACTTTCCTTGAATAATCTTTCCCGTAGCAAAGTCTCCAAAGGCTTTTCCCCACTTGTCCCAAGCTCTTATGTCCATGTTCTTATTAGCTTCTTTAGGGTCTCTGCCTGTTACAAAGTTTCTAGCGTAGTTTGCTGCGTAAGAACCAGCTATTGCTAGAGGTATAAACCTAGCGATAGGAGCGAAGTTTCCTTTTTTAGCTTCGCCTAAAATCTCATCTCTTATGAACTTTGTCTGCATAAACGAGAACGATTGGAATTGAGTAGCAAGTCTTCCGACTGGTGTCTTCCAGGCTGGAGGAACATCAACAGGATTTACCTTAAACTGAGTTCGTCTTGTAAGTTCGTAAGCAGCACTTAATAGTTGATCTTTGCTCAGTTTTCCGTTCTTTATGGATGTTGGGTCTATACCAAGATCCTTTAATGCCCTCATCGTATAATCAGTCATCTCTTTTTCAGCTAACTGTTGTGCTCTGATAACACCAGTGTTTGCGGCAGTTCTTCGATTGAAGTTTTCAACCTGTTGGAATGGCCACAGAACAGCTTTAACAACCCTGTGAAGATCTACGCCTTGCTCTTGAATATTTACTAGATTGTCATAGACACCTGCCTCGTTGGCTATTTTCTTGCCTTCTTTGGTGAACCCTTTAGCCGCTCCCTTTACAGTGTTTACGATCCCTGCCTTTGATGCTGTGTTCAAGGACTGTGTAGCATTAGTTATAGCAGATAAATCTAATTGAGTCGCCAAATTGAATTGAGTGACTGCACTTACCGCTTTATTCTGAGGAGCGCCTTTAGTAGTGAAGTCGAATATTCTCTGAGCCTCACCATAATCGCCACCTTCTTGTGCAATCTTGTTTATATATTCTGCTGCTTTTGAGTCCTTTGCTCCGAAATGTTCTACTTCTGTAAATCTCTTAGCGATTGACTCAGCATATTTCTTAGCATAAACTTTCGGATCACGAATAAATCCAGGCAGATTTATTTCTCTTGCCTTCTCTAAATTCCCAAATCTTCTTTCAGCGTTTTGGACTATGAAATTGTCTAATAGCTGGGTAGCTTCTCCTAAGTTCCTAGATTGACCTGTATCTACTAGATGTTGGAGGGCTTCAGCTCTGCGCTTTCCCTTCTTAAATTCACTCACCTGATACATTTGAGGTGCATAATCTTCTCTCATCTTGAATGGAGTCTTCACGCCATCTTTGGTCTGAATCTCAAACCCTTTGGTCTCGGCTTCTTTACCTATTTTGTTGAACCAGTTCCTTAGGCTCTTGGATGCTCCTGCGGTCTTTGCATTAATTGGCTTTGCCTCACCGCGCAATACGGCATCTACATTTGCAAGTTCGTCCTTGCTCAATCCTTCGAGTGCTGTGTCTATATGAACATTCCATCGCCCTCTTAACAGGTCTTCTGCTTTCCTTTGTGCCTGGATTGCTTCTTCTAGCTTCACGCCTCCAACACCACTTCTCTTCAGTATTTTGTCTCCACCAGTTATTAGTTTTCTAGCCGTACCCATATTTTGGACTTTGCCACTTAAAGGCTCTAATTCCTTGGCTAGTTCCTTCGCTTCAAGTTTTATGCCTTCGTTTCTAGTAGGAGCCTTAGGCGTAATACCACCTACCTTCTTAACTCCCATCATTGCCCCTACACCCAAAGCTGCTTTTACAGGGTTGAACTTGTAGCCGGTTATTTCTCCGTTTTCGTCATATTGAGGCTCAAGTCCAGCGACGCCGCCAAAAGCAGATTGACCGTTATCGGCTACTACCTTATTAAAGTTGCCTGCTAATTCTTTTGTAGTTCTTGGCATACCGTTAGCATTTAACTTATAGTGTTCGGCTATTCTTGAAGCATCGAGTTCTAGTCGATGCGCAGTTTTAGGGTCGGGTCTGTAAGTTCCTTTTGTATAGGCAATGAAATCTGTCATTACATTTTGATCGTCAGGATGGATTTTGGGTACTAATGAGGTTGTTGGAACTGATTTCTTGGCAGGGTTCAACAATTCTCCTACCTTATTTACATCAGTCTCTTTAACTAACTGTTTCACGGTATTAGCGTCAACAGTTTTGCCAGCCCTTTGGAGGAGATTGGTAACAGCCTTAGCGTTAGAAGCTTTGGCAAGGGAGGAAGCGAGTTTATTCTTACCGCCACCAGTTACGTCTAGTACCGAACCCATCGCGGTCATACCAAGAGCAGCAGTTGTGGCATATCCACCCTTTAACCCTGTTTTTTCTGCATAAGATTTATTGAAGTTTACTCTATCTTGAACGGTTCCAGGAGTTTGCCCGAACAAAAACTTCTCAGTCTTAGTTTGATTAGGGTCTTGTAAAAAGTCTTTGGATATAGTGTTAGGTGCGACTATATTTCCTACCTGTACAGCAGTTCTAGCGGCTGGTCTTAAAGTCATGTCCAATCCAAAATTACCCACTTTTTTGGAAGTAGGCACAATGGAATTAGGAATCTGCCTTACTACATCTCGAACTCTGACATTTGTAGTAGGTTTCCAGTAATCTTTATCTAGTACATTGTATCTGTCAGAAGCTCTCATAGAAGGTTGAACGATATGCTGATTGACTTCATTTCTGACATTATTAGCAAAACCACCAATAGTTTTAGCAATGTTTGTTGTTGCCGGTTGTGGTTTATTAACCTTCTGGTCGTCTATGCCAAGGAGTTTTTTCAAGTTAAACATTATTTAACCTCGCAAACTCTCCGTGCAGTTCAGTAGCAGCATTGTCATAGGCTTTAGCAGCCTCTAGTGCTGTCTTGAAATATCCTAGAAATATTTGTTTTTTATCAACCTGTATACGTGACAAAAATCCACAGCGACTGATACTTATACCCTTGTAAGGTACAGCGCTATTTCGATTATGTGATGCATTCCGCATATTCTCAGTTCTGGTGCATACTCGTAGATTGTTTTTTGTGTTATTCAGTCTGTCCATGTCTCTGTGGTCTACTTCCATGTCAATAGGAAAGCCCATTATCAATCGATTCATTTTTACACACGTCTTGCCGTCTATGTTACCAACGGCATAACCAGTAGAAAGAGACCATTTGTGTTTATCAAGCCATGCGAACTCTTTGTCAACTATTGCGTAACCGTCCTTAGCGTTAATTCCGAGAGGAATCTTTGCTATCTCACCCTCAATGATAGCCGGTCTGTGCTTAGTATGAATCGCTACGATCTTGCCGTGGTAAACTGCTTGCTTATAGTGATTAGCACAATAGCCTCTTGCAAGATACTTCTCTCCACAATTTTTGATTGTGCAAAGTCTCATGAGACCTCCTATGCTTGTTCAGTTAAACGCTTACGAAGCAAAGATACATACGGATTGTCGCCACCTCCACCCTGATTCTGAAAGTTAATCTGACTTCTATCTTGGTTATACGTTGAGATGGCCGGAGCAGCTTGTTTAGGCGTATATGGTTTGAAGTATTTGTCAAATAACCCTACTATGGCATTCTGTGAATCTTTCACCTGTTGCTCGTATGGTGCTTGTGCTGCCCTTATGGAAGCTAAATCTCCACCACCAGCATAGTTTAGACTACCTTGGGTTGTAGCAAGTTTAGAATTTATATCAGCTCTCTGGCCGTAAATTCCACCTTCTAGGTCTTGCTCATTCTTCTTCTTTTGCTCAGCAAGGTCAGCGAGCACACTTGCGAAACTACTGTCTATGTTGGACATGTTTGTACCATAGACGTTATTAGCATCAGCTCTTTTACCTGATATATCTTTTCCAATCATGTTCGGAAGTAACTTCTGAAAAGCGGATGAACCAGTACCACTAGCACGACCTAAAATAGCAGCTAGAGAGTTATATCCACGATTAGCAGCGTTATTTATTTTGCTATAATTCTGTCCTTTAATGGTTGTTTGGTCAGTCGCCTGTTTCGTTTTGTCGAAATTAGCGGTATCTACTTCTTTGTTATATTGGTTAGCTATTTCCTTGTTACCATCTGCTAATGTCTTATCTAATCCGCCTAGTTGGTTCTCATATTGCTGTTTTATGCCTTGGAGATATGAGATATCTGCTGGAGTATAAGCATCTGAAGTACCTGAACTAGTGCCAGTAGGAGTTGTAGGGATAGTAGTGGTGCCAGTACCAATGTCAGTTACATCTTGGCTAGATGTAACTGGAGCCTCTTTGCCTGTTAGGTTTGTATAGTCTTCTCTAGTAATCGGCAAACGGGCACCGTCACTACCTAATATGTAATAATCAATCCCTGACCCATCGGCTCTAACTGAATAAAGGGGTGTAGACTGTTCGCCCATCGCTGCATTTGCGCTACCTACTCCAAAGAGTTCTGAAATTCCCATTTCGGGTAGATTTAATGAACTACCTATTTTATCAGCTGCTCCTCCTATAATGTTTGCAATACTCATGTCTGTTTCCCTTTCTGTTGACTTTTGTTGACTTATAATGTACAATGATTTTATGTTAAAGATAAAGTTTTATATAAAAGTAATTTTAAGTATCGTTTTCGCTCTATTGTTCGTTGTAGGGGTATATTCCTATGTTTACCATAAAAACCTCGTAGAGAAGTCCTCTGTCGTTTCTACCCCTATTGTGCAAGACTGTTCTGTTACTGATGATGGTGTTATAGAAGCTGTGAACAAGTATCGTGCCGAAGTTGGTGTTGCTCCACTGGTTTTTAACCAGAGTATTGATGACTTTTCAAATAAACGCGCTACTGATCTAAATGGTGTCCTAGACAATCATGCAGGACTTCAGCCGGCACTAGATAGTACGAGGATGGGTCTGTACATACTTGTTGGCGAAGATCTGCAACTTTCGACTGGTTGCCATAACTCCGATAATCGTGTTCTAAACTTTAAAAAATCTGAGAAACACTGGAAATCCCTACTTAATCCTCGTTATGACGAGATAGGAGTTGGGTTTTACAAAGAGCTATTAGTTATAAATCTTGGTGATGTCCAGTAGCTTTTAAAAAAGGAAGCTAAATCATCACAGTTGGTGACAATACTCACTTCCCTTGTTCGGGTTAGTACAACTCTCCATTTTTAGGAGTGGCTGCTTGTATTGGATATATTATACTACATCCTTATAAAAAATACCATGCAATATGTGAACGCTGAGGGAGGAACTCAGCGAGGACAACTAATGCCAAGACCCATTTGCGTATATTTCTACTGCTGAGGTGTCGATATTGTATCCGATAGTTCCTTCTAAAGGTGATTCTGGCTTTCCTACACTATTCCAAGTCGATATTCTCGATTCCCCTATTCTTACAGCAAATTCTTCATCATATATAAAGTGTTGTTCGCCATTATAATAAAGTTGATGTGAACCAGCCGAAGGTGAACTAGAGGGCGAAGCTGATTCAGAGGAGGATTCACTAGATGAAGCGGAAATCGAAGAAGACGGACTGCTTGAAGGACTACTTGATTCCGAAGAACTCGGGCTTGTAGAGGGTGAAGCAGACATTGATGAGCTCGGTGAGCTTGAAGGTGAGCTTGAAATTGAAGAACTTTCGCTACTAGAAGCCGATACACTAGCACTTTCGGAACTAGACGGACTAGACGAAGGACTCACAGATGGTGAACTTGAAGGGCTTGAGCTAGGACTAGCCGAAGTTGAGGAACTCTCACTACTCGAGGCTGAGATTGAGCTAGAAGGACTACTACTAGGACTGCTAGATTCTGACGAACTCTGTGAGACTGAGCTACTAGGGCTACTAGAAGGTGAGGAACTTTGTGAGCTGGACATACTGGAACTGGCACTAACCGAGCTTGATTCTGAGGAGCTAGCACTTACAGAAGAACTTGGACTTGTAGAGGGACTACTCGAGAGAGAGCTAGACATACTAGATGAAGCTGAAACACTACTAGAAGGCGAAGTACTCGGGCTTACGCTAGGGCTTACACTAGGGCTACTCGAAGCTGAACTACTAATTGAAGATGAAGCCGAAACCGAAGAACTGGGTGAGGTGCTAGGTGATACTGACGGACTTGTACTAATACTTGAAGAAGCAGAACTGGAAGGACTACTTGAAATTGAAGAGGAAGCGCTAATGCTAGAACTTTCGGAAGAAGAGGGAGAGTGTGAAGGTGATGACGATGGACTAGATACTATTGATGTATAAGTTACTGTTAAAATTGCTGAAACACTTGGATAAGTATCAAAAGATTTTGCTTGTCTATATGCCCCACTAGTACTTGCATTATTATTTACCATTAAACAAACAGCTTGACCATCACTCCAGCCTCCCCTGTCTATTACCTCTTGTAAAATAGTTTTTAACTCTGGTGTGTCAAAATTATTATTAGTAGTCCAAGCTTCGACTGTATTCCAAGCAACAGCAGAAGTGAGAGATTTTCCATTAAAAGTATCAACATCAGTTGGTGAAGTCGCATCATCTTCAGCACAAAAATAGACATTAAGATTAGTACTATCACCTGATTGATTTCCAACTGATTGAAAAGTTACCTTAGAAGAAAGTATAGTTGAACCATTTGGTATTTTTATATCGTCAAATCTAAAAAATCCACTATAATAATTAGTGCCAGACCTACCCACTGCTACCCAACCTGAATTATTGTTAAATACTGGTGTTGCGGCATTATTAACATACCCATCATCGGCACTTGCAACAACCATTGTATTACTACTTTGTTCAGTATTACCCGCAATAACCTCACTCATTGGTAAAACATTTGCACCAGAACTATTAAGATAGTCCATTACTGTTTGGAAATTGGCAATACTATATTCAGTTCCTATTGTTGGGGTTGTTACAATTTTATGTAAAACCAAAATTAACCACTCATTATTGGCAATAGCATTGTCAATATATCCCTGTATAGCAGATGTTGTAGTTGTATTTATTGGGCTAAAAGCATTTATCCTAAATGGAGAAATATAACCCAAGGGTTGGTTTACATAATTTATAGTCCTTGCATAGTCGAAATAGTTATCAACTACACTTCTAACTAAATCATTATTTTGTCCCTCTGGATAGGCATAAATATTTCTTCCATTATAACTATTATTATCAAGATAAGTTTTTGATGCAGAAACATCAGTTATTATTTGTGCTTCCGTTAGTGTAGTTAAATCTGTTTCCCCGTGTCCAGAAATCTCCCAACCACCAGTAGCCATTGTGTCAATTTCTGTTTGTGTTATCCTACCAGATTCTCCTATTAAAGATGGTATAACAAATAAATTACCCCTAAAACCAAGGGAATCCATATATGAATACGCCTCACTATATTGGCTATCCCAACCATCATCAAATACCACGCTTACAAAACCCTGTCCACCTTGGTTATAAGATTTAAAATTATCAAAATAAACAGTTGGAGTTTGTCCTGATGTACCCCAAGACCTTACAATTAAAGTTGAAACATTATTCCAAGTCGGAGAGCCATAAGAAAGCATTTGCGACCTCGTAAAAGTCAACTCATACCACTCGTCGTTTTTAAAGTCTTGAAAATAATCTGGAAAGTTTATGTAAAAGAAATTAGCAGCAGTGCTATTATCAGCAATCAATAACTGACATCCTCCTACATTTGTCCAATCACTACTTCTAATCCAAACACTAAAATTTTCCTTGGACCAATATTTAAGACCTATATTCTTATACATTCCACAAGCCAATTCATCGTTGGAATTTATAATCTTGATAGAAGCAGTTCCTTCTTGTTTTATAGTTGTGTCGTGAGATGTAGTACCATTACCATATTTATCTGTCCAACCACTATCAAGACTTTCTATTGTCTTAAATAGAGTTTCTGGATAACCACTTGGGGATGAACTCGGAGAACTACTAGGACTACCGCTAGGCGAATTGCTAGGACTATTTGAAGGTGATGACGATGGTGAATTACTAGGAGAACTCGATGGACTTGTAGAAGGGCTGACGCTAGGGCTAACACTCGGGGAGCTAGATTGAGAACTACTCATACTAGATGAAGCAGAAATTGAGCTTGAAGGTGAGGTTGAAGGAGAAGCAGAAGTAGAGGAACTTGGGCTCGAGCTAACTGATGATGATTCAGAAGAGGATTCAGAAGAAGACTCTCCTCCCCCCTCAGTATATGTAACCGTCAAAATAGCGGGTGCAGAATTACCATCTTTAG
>JALNZK010000047.1:0-31411 GCA_023229365.1 Pseudomonadota bacterium
CACCCCCTCCTCCTCCGCCCCCGCCGCCTCCCGGGGATCCCGCGGTCGCGAGCGGCGCGCCGCCGGTGGTCGTCGCGAGCGCCTCGCCGCCCCCGCCGCCCGGGACGACGCCGTCAGCGGTCGGGTACGACACCCAGGCGACCGCCCCGTCGACCGTCGCCCTGAACGCGGAGGAGAAGACCGCGATCGCGCGGCAGCTCGGCTGCTCGGGGTACGTCGACGGCAAGCTCGTCCGGCTCGGGACCAAGATCCGCGTCTCGATCAACCTGCGGGGTCTCGACGGCAACGTGGTCCAAGCCTTGCAGACCGAGGCGAAGACCGAGGACGATCTCGCCAACGCGCTCGAGCGGATCGCCATGGCGCTCGCCGGAGACAAGACCGTCGAGGAGACGTTGAACCTCGACAACGCGACGATGGCCGAGGCGCAGCGCCAGTCGAACCGGTTCCGCATCGAGAAGAACCTCGGCGTCGTGATCGGCCACGCGTTCGGCTTCGCGGATTCGCTCAACTCGTTTACGTTCGTCGCCTTCGACGGGCGGTTCGAGATCAAGGACGCGCTCATCGAGATCAACGGCGGCTTCGCGATGTGCGACGACGTCGACTTCCAGTTCATCATCGACATCGCCGCCGCGTACTACCTGACGCACACGCCGATCTCGCCGTACCTCGGCGTCGGCTTCGGCGTGTTCTTCTTCGGCAACAGGCTCGAGGGGAAGCGCGACTGCAACGACACGGACGGCGACGGCTTCGACGACGACTGCGACTACTCGGACCCGTCGATGATCGGGTGGGAGGTCTTCCCGGCCGTGGGTGTGGAGTTCCTGCGCCACAGCTCGATTCGCCTGCACGTCGATCTCCGGTACCTGTTCGACTTCGCCGGGGAGGCGCACTGGGGGCACGGCCTGGCGATCATGGCCGGCGTCAACTTCTGATAGGAGAAACCGGCCGGCCCGCGTGTCGAGAGGTTGAATCGTCGGAAGAGACAAAGGGGTGTGGACAATGCGTAGAACGGCAGTGGCGACCGGGATTCTCGCGCTCCTCGCCGCGGCGCTCGCGGCCGGGACGGCTGGCGCGCAGAAGGCGTCCCCCGACGGGGGGCGGCTCGTCGTTTTCCCGCTCGTGGGGGTCAACGTCCAGGAGAACATCACGGACGCCTCGACCGAGGTGCTCAAGTCCGCGCTCAGGAACCAGGGGTTCGACGTCGTGGATTGGGAAGAGGCGGCGGCCCTTGCCGAGCTCACGTCACAGCGTAAGGCCGAGATCGCGCGCGGCCTCGGCTGCACGGCGTACATCGACGGCATGCTCGTGCGGCTCGGGACCAAGATCCGCGTGTCGATCAACAAGCGGGACCTAACCGGCAAGGTGATCGACGACCGGCAGACCGAGGCCAAGACCGAGGACGATCTCGTCGGCGTGCTCGAGCGGATCGCCATGGCGTTCGCCGGCGACACGACCGTGGACGAGACGCTCGACCTCGACAACGCGACCATGGCCGAGGCGCAGCGCCAGTCGAACCGGTTCCGGCTCGAGAAGAACTTCGGAGCGATGATCGGCGGGACGTTCGGCATCGGCGAGACGATGGACACGGCGGGCGTGCTCGCGTTCGACGGGCGGCTCGAGATCAAGGATCTTCTCCTGATCATCAACGCCGGCATCGGGTTCTCGGCGGACGACGACTATGACGACTACAGCGAGACCGACGACGAGGACAACGGCGACGACATCTCCGGCGGCTACAAGTACAAGCGGGACACGGACGCCAACGTCCAGGCGTTCATCGACGTCGCCGTGGCGTACTACCTGCTCCACAAGGGCGTCTCGCCGTACATCGGCGCCGGCTTCGGCGTGTACTTCGGCGGCCGCGTCAACAAGGAGGGCGATCGCGCCGGGCTGACCGGCACCGACAACATCAACGGGTGGGAGCGGCCGCCCATGGACTCGGAGATCGGCTTCGAGCTGTTCCCGGTGCTCGGGCTCGAGGTGCTGCGCCAGACGTCGATCCGCGTGCACCTCGAGTTCAGGTACTCGCTCAACTTCGGCAGCGACTCCGCGTTCGGCCACGGCCCGGTCGCGCTCGCGGGCGTCTGCTTCTAGATGGACGAGGCGCGGACCAAGCGCAAGTACACGACCGGGACGCCGCTCCTGATCATCACGGGGCTGTCCGGCGCGGGCAAGTCCACCGCGATGCGCGCGTTCGAGGATCTCGGCTGTTACTGCGCGGACAACCTCCCGCCGGGCCTCATCCCGAGCTTCTTCGATCTGTGCGAGCGCTCCGGCGCCATCGGCGCCGGCGTCGTGATCGCGAGCGACGTCCGCTCCGGCGCGCTGTTCGGCGACTTCCTCGACACGGCGCGGGAGCTCGACGAGGCGGGGGTGGCGTACGGCATCCTCTACCTCGACGCGGCGACGGACGTGCTGATCAACCGGTTCAGCGAGGTGCGGCGCGCCCACCCGCTGGAGCTGCCGCGCTTCTCGATCCAGGACGCGATCGGCGAGGAGCGGCGGGTGCTCGAGGCGATCCGGGCGATCGCGACCTACGTCATCGACACGAGCTCGCTCGACGCGGCCGGCCTGCGCGAGGCGATCGTGCAGACCGTGGCCGGCGACGTCGCGAACAGCGTGCGGCTCAAGCTGCTGAGCTTCGGTTACAAGTACGGCGTGCCCCGCGACGCGGACTTCGTGTTCGACGTGCGCTTCCTGCCCAACCCTTTCTACGTGCCGGAGCTCAAGGACCGCACGGGGCAGGACGAGGAGGTGCTCCGCTACGTCATGTCGCAGCCGCTCGCGGGCGAGTACTTCGACAAGATCGCGGCGCTCCTGGAGCTGACGCTCGACAGCTTCGTCAAGGTCGGGAAGCGCAACCTCACGGTGGCGTTCGGCTGCACGGGCGGGAGGCACCGCTCCGTCGCGTTCGCCGAGCGCATGGCCGCGCTGTTCTCCGAGAGGGGCCACCCGAGCCGCGCCGTCCACCGCGACGCCGCAAGGGCAGGGAAGTAGACCGATCAAGGGACAGAAGGGACAGAAGCGACAGAAGGTTTTGCTTCTCCTGCCCTTTTGTCCCTTCCGTCCCTTTGGTCCCTTCTAGATCTCACACACCTCCCGTGCTAAACGCCCCGCGATGCTCCACGTGAAGGGCATAACGTACCGCGTCGGCGGGCGGACGCTGTTCGAGAACGCGTCGGCGCACGTGCCGGCCGGCAAGAGGGTCGGGCTCGTGGGGCCCAACGGCTCGGGCAAGACGACGCTCCTCCGGCTCGCCCTCGGCGAGCTCGAGCTCGACGGCGGCGCCATCGATCTGCGCGCGCGCTGCTCGGTCGGCACGGTGGCGCAGGAGGCGCCGGGCGGGGAGCGCACGCCTATCGAGGTCGTGCTCGCGGCCGACACGGAGCGCGAGGGGCTCCTCGCGGAGGCCGAGACGTGCCGCGATCCTTCGCGCATCGCCGAGATCCACACGCGGCTCGCGGACAAGGGCGCGCACGCGGCGCCGGCGCGCGCGGCGGTGATCCTCGCGGGGCTCGGCTTCGACGAGGCGGCGCAGTCGCGGCCGCTCCGGACGTTCTCGGGCGGATGGAGGATGCGGGTGGCGCTCGCGAGCGCCCTGTTCGCCGAGCCGGATCTCCTGCTCCTCGACGAGCCGACGAACCACCTCGACCTCGAGTCCGTCCTGTGGCTGCTCGACTACCTCAAGGGGTACCCGAGCACGCTCGTCGTCGTGAGCCACGATCGGCACCTGCTCAACGAGATCGCGGAGCAGATCGTGTGCATCAAGGATCTCAGGCTCGCCTCGTACACGGGCGGCTACGACGACTTCGTGGCCGCCCTCGCGCAGAAGGCGGCGCTCGAGGACGCGGCGCGCGTCAAGCAGGAGGCCGCGCGGGCGCACCTGCAGTCGTTCATCGACAGGTTCCGCGCCAAGGCGACCAAGGCGAAGCAGGCGCAGAGCCGCATCAAGATGCTCGAGAAGATGCGCCCGGTCGCGGCGTCCTCGTCGCGGCAGCGCGTCGCGTTCGACTTCCCCGAGCCCGCGGCGACCGCGTCCCCGCTCGTTCGGATGGACGACGTGGCGGTCGGCTACGCGCCCGGCGCGCCGGTGCTCAGCGGCCTCCACCTGAGCGTGTTCGCCGAGGATCGCGTGGCGCTGCTCGGCGCGAACGGGAACGGCAAGACGACGCTCGCGCGCCTGCTCGCGGGATCGCTCGAGCCCGAGTCCGGGCGGCTCACGGCGTCGTCGAAGCTCGTGGTCGGCTACTTCGCCCAGGATCACCTCGAGCAGCTGGCGCCGGATCGCACCGCGTTCGAGCACATGCGCGCGGCCATGCCGCCGGAGCTCCCGCAGGAGAAGGTGCGCGCCTGGCTCGGCCGGTTCGGGTTCGCGCAGGAACGCGCGGAGGTCCGGGCCGCCGGGCTCTCCGGCGGCGAGAAGACGCGGCTCGCGCTCGCGCTGATCGCGGTCGAGCGGCCGAACCTGCTGATCCTCGACGAGCCGACGAACCACCTCGACGTCGACGCGCGGGAGGCGCTCGTCGAGGGGCTCAACGCGTTCGGCGGCGCGATGATCCTCGTGTCGCACGACAGGCGCCTCATCGAGGCGACGGTGGATCAGCTGTGGCTCGTCGAGGGCGGATCCTGCGCGCAGTTCTTCGGCGACATGGACGACTACCAGGCGCGGCTGCTCGAGGCGCGCGCGTCGCTCAGGCAGGCCGCGCGGCGGGCCGCGGGCGGGACGGACGCTTCGACCCGGCCGAACCGCAAGGACGGGCGGCGGTCGGCGGCCGAGATCCGGGCGCGGCTCGCACCCTTGAAGCGGTCGGCGGCCGACGCCGAGGGCGCGCTCGAGGCGCTGATCGAGGAGCGCGCGGCGATCGAGGTGGAGCTCGCCGATCCGTCGACGTACGGCGCGCTCGACCGGGAGCGGATCGCGGCGCTCGGAAGGCGGCAGCACGAGCTCGTCGATCTGGTCGCCGCCGCGGAGGAGCGCTGGCTCGTCGCCGCGGACGCGCTCGAGCGGGCGGAGTGCGAGGCGACGGACTCCGAGCTGTGATATACCTTGAGCAGATCGGAGGCATCCTATGGACAAGATACGCGAAAAGATGCAGGTGGCGCTCGTGGCCGTCGTGATCCCGGCCGCGGTGGGGTCCTTCCTTTCCATCACCTGCTCCGAGGACTCGGTCCCGGGGAGTGACGGCGACTCGGACTCGGATTCGGACTCGGACTCGGATTCGGAGGCGCTGCTCTCCCTGATCATCGAGCCGCAGGATGTGACCCTCGTGGTGGTGAACGGCGAGGTCCAGCAGCAGGCCTACACCGTCACCGGCGAGTACGAGGACGGGGATCCCGTGGATTTCACGGAGGAGGCCGTCTTCGAGTTGTCGGACGGGAAGCTCGGCGACTTCGAAGGCAACCTGCTGACCACATCCGATCAGTTCGGGGGCCAGGCGGTCGTCTCCGTCCAGATCGGAGAGACCGTCGCCGAGGCGCAGGTGACGGTCGTCATCGAGTCGGTCTTCATCGGCGAGGGTGTTCCCGAAGGCGTCGAAGAGCTCTTCGACGGCACGGACGACCCCGCCAGGGCGCCGGCGATCACCTACCCCGCCGACGGCGTGCTGCTGCCCCCCAACTTGGCCGACGTCGGGTTCTTCTGGGACGGGGGCGCGGGGAACGACGTGTGGCGCGCGCGGTTCGAAGGGCAGTACAGCACCATCGACGTCTACCTCGCGGCGACCTCCTACGTTCCCGTCGAGCTGGCGTGGAGCCAGATCATCCCGGCAAACGGCGGCCTCGAGCCGGTTCAGCTCACGGTCGCAGGCACGTCCACGTCCGATCCGGCGACGGTGGGCACGTCCGAACCTTTGGCGTACGCGGTCGCCGAGGAGTCGGTGGAAGGAGGGGTGTACTACTGGGCCGCCTCGAGCACCGTCGGCGCGGACTACGGCATCTTCCGGTTCGACTTCGGCAAGCCGGAGGTGGCGGCGCAGCCGGTGTACACGACGGTCGAGACGGCGGGGCGCTGCGTCGCGTGTCACGCTCTCCGGCACGACGGCACGGCGATGACGGTCAACTACGACGGCGGCGGCGGCCCGGCGGATCTCATCTCGGTCGCGGATCAGGTGTCGATCCTCGAGGAGGAGAACGCGTTCTGGGCCAACTTCGAGACCTTCTCCCCCGACGACGCGTACCTCCTGACGGTGTACGAGGGGATCTTCACGCTGAGAGACGGCGACACGGCGGCGCCGATCGAGGCGCTGCCCCTCGAGTACGTCACCTACCCCGACTGGTCCCTCGACGGGGGGACCATCGCCTTCACGCGCTGCACGCGCCCGGCGGAAGGGTTCTCGGACTGGGGGTTCCGCGGGGGGCAGATCGAGACCATCGCCTACGACGGCCCCGGCGGGTGGGGCGAGCCGACCGTGCTCGTCCCGGCCGAGGTCGACGGCGTCAACTACTACTACCCCGCGATCAGCCCGGACGGGGGCTGGGTGATCTACAACCGCTCGACCGAGTCCGACACCGACGTCGGCGCCGGCGACAGCTACTCGGACAACGACGCCACCCTGCACGCGATCGGCGCGGACGGGGAGAACAACCTCCCGCTCGCGCGGGTCAACCTCACGGGGGAGCTGCGCACCTCGTGGGCCAAGTGGTGCCCGTTCGTCTACGAGTACAAGGGGGAGCCGGTGATGTGGTTCACCTTCTCCAGTATGCGCAAGTACGGGAATCTCCTGACCGACGGGCAGAACCCCCAGTTGTGGATGGCGGCGTTCAGCCCCGCCTTGGCCGAGGGCGGAGAGGATCCGAGCTGGCCGGCGTTCTACCTGCCGTTCCAGGACATCACCACCAACAACCACATCGCCCAGTGGACCGAGATCGTGGTGGACATTCAGTAGCGGGAAAGGATGGCCGCTCATGATGCTGGACAGAAGGCTTTCTCTCGCGGTCGTCGCCCTGTGCGCCGCCCTCGCCTCGTGCGAGTCGTCAGGGGGCGCGGGGGGCGCCGGTGACGCGGACGCCGACACGGACACGGACACGGACTCGGATGCGGACACCGACGCGGACACCGACTCGGAATCGGAGGACGCAGGGGAGTGCGCGCCCGACTGCGGGGACAAAGAGTGCGGCGACGACGGGTGCGGAGGGTACTGCGGGACGTGCGTCACTCCCCCGGCCGACGTGTGCCTCGACGCCGGAGTGGTGGATCATTTCGATCAGGACCAGGTGGGGATCTGCGAGATCTCCACGTGCGTCTACCTCGACGTCGTGTATTCCTGCCCGATCGGATCCTCGTGCGCGACGGACTATTGGGGCACGTGGGCCTGCGCGGGCCAGACGCCGATCGGCAACCTGGAGTCGGCGGCGGACACGAGCATCTCCGGTTGGGCTTGTGACGCGGACACGCCGTGGACCTCGATCGGCGTCCACCTCTACTTCGATTCGGTGCCGGGCGATCCCAGCCCGATCGTTCGGGCGATCTTTGCGGAGAACGTCTCGGAGCCGGGCGTCAACGCCGCGTGCGGCGGCGGGGACCACCACCGCTTCGCGTTCGTCCCGGACGGTCCGCTCATCACGCAGCTGGCGAGCGGCCTGCACACGGTCTACGCCTTCGGCATCAACTCGGACGGGGTCGGGGGAAACCCCCAGATCTCCAACTCGCCGCTCACGTTCACGATCCCGTGATCGCGGCGGACACCCTCGAGCGCGCGGAGCGGGAAGAGAATCCCGAGCCGTAGCGTCCCGGCTCCGGCCTAAAATCCGACCGATCCGGCGGATCCGACCGATCGGTCGGATCGATCACCGCGCACTTCACGCCGCAGCCGTCCGCGGCTACAATCGTCACGTTCAACAACGAGGAGAAGTTGCGATGACCTCGGCCCGTGACGACAAACGGAGTGGTACCCGGCGACGCAATCGCTCGCTCGCTGAGCGCAGCGTAGGATCTTCGGACACGTCGCCGGCCTCGCCCCTCGACATCCCGGCCGTGCCCACCCGTCTGAAAAAAGGCGAGCTCGTCGCGATCATCCGCGAAGGTCGCGAGCGGCGGTGAGCCGATCCGTTACTCCACCACGATCCGCGGGGCGCCGGGGGCGGCGCGGGTGACGATCTCGTAGTTGATGGTGCCCGCGAGGCGGGCGAGATCCTCGGCCGTGACCGACTCGTCGCCCTGCGAGCCGAGCAGCACGACCTCGTCGCCCTCGGCCGCGCCGGGCACGTCCGACACGTCGATCATCATCATGTTCATGCACACGCGGCCCACGACCGGCGCCCGCACGCCGCGGACGATCGTGCGCGCCGCGTTGGAGAGCGAGCGGTCGTAGCCGTCCGCGTAGCCGACCGGCAGCACCGCGAGCAGCGTCGACCGCGTCGCGCGGAACGTGCGGCCGTAGCCCACGTAGTCGCCGGCCACGACGCACTTGATCTGGGCGATTCGGGTCTTCCACGTCATGGCGGGCCTGAGCCCCAGGCGGTTGCGGCCGAGCGCGTTCGCCGAGACGCGCGTCTCCTTCGAGGGCCACAGGCCGTACACGCCGATGCCGGCCCGGACGAGCGCGTGGTGCGTCTCCGGGAAGAGGATCGCGGCGGCCGAGCACGCGGTGTGCGGCATCGGGATCTCGACGCCCGCGGCGCGCAGCCCGTCGAGCACCTCCAGGAACCGCGCCTTCTGCTTCGCGGCGTAGGCGTGCTCGGTCGTGTCCTCGATGTCCGCGAAGTGCGTGTACGCGCCCTCGACCACGGCGCCGGCCGCCTCGAGCAGGCGGACCGCGCCCGGCAGCTCGCCGGCCAGCATCCCCTGCCGGTTCGTGCCGGTCTCGACCTTGACGTGGACGCGCGCCCCCTTGGCCCCGGGTCGCGCCGCGATCGCCGCCGCGGCGATAGGCGACGCCGCGGTGAGGCGCAGGCCCGCCGCGAGCGCCCTATCGAGCGCCGCCTCGGGTACCGGGCCGAACACGAGGATCGGGGCGTCGATCCCCGCCTCGCGCAGCGCGAGCCCCTCGAGCGCCGAGAACACGCCGAGCCAGTCCGCGCCCGCGCCGAGCGCGATCCCGGCGACCTCGCGCATGCCGTGCCCGTACGCGTCCGACTTCACGACCGCCATGAGGGCGCGGTCCGGTCCCGCGATCCCGCGGAACGCGGCGACGTTGTTCGCCACGGCGCCCGCCGAGATCTCGATCCACGTGTTCGCCATCGACGCGTCCAAAGGGGGCCTCCTCCGTCGGCCGGGAATAGCAGCTCCCTGCTTCCCGTCAACCGATCTCGGGAACGCCGCGTCCGGCCGCCCGAATTCCGGGACCGCGCGTCCCGGCGTTTCTCGACAACGCGCGATCGGGGGGTTACGAACGTTCATGAGCATCGCCATTTCGATCATCGCGCTCGGCCTCCTCATCGCGTTCCACGAGCTCGGCCACTACGCCGCCGCGCGCTTGGTCGGCATGCGCGTGCTGCGCTACTCGATAGGCTTCTTCAAGCCGATCCTCTCGTGGACCTCGAAGAAGACGGGCATCGTCTACCAGGTCGGGATCCTGCCGCTCGGCGGCTTCGTGCAGATCAAGGGGATGAACCCGTTCGAGGAGGGCGCGTTCGAGGATCCGGACTCCTACCAGACCAAGTCCGCGTGGCGGCGCGCGGCCGTGATCGCGGCGGGCCCGGCGGCGAACTTCGCCCTTTCGTTCGTCGTCCTGTGGGCGCTGTTCGCGATCGGCGGGCCGATGGAGGTGGACGAGGCGAGGGTGGGCGCGGTCTCGCGCGGCGGGCCTGCGGAGCGCGCGGGCCTCGAGCCGGGCGACCGCGTGATCGAGCTCGACGGCCGCCCGATCTCGACGTGGGAGGAGCTCTCCTCGAACCTCCACGAGAGCCCGGGAAAGCGCGTCGAGCTGCTCGTCGAGCGCGGCGAGGCGCGCCGCACGATCGCGGTCACCCCGGAGGACAAGGGCGGCATGGGCCTCATCGGCATCGGCCAGCCGTCGGTCCTCGTGCGGTACCCGGTGCACGGGGCGGCCGGCGCCGCGCTCGGGCAGTGCACGAGCTGGATCTCGATGACGTTCGCCGGTCTCAAGAGCTGGATGACGGAGGAGGACTCGGCGATGTCGCCGGTCGGCCCGGTCGGCATCGTCAAGATGGCCGCGAGCAGCCTCGACGTGGGGCCCGCGCACTTCATCGTCTTCGTGGCGTACTTGAGCGTGATGCTGTTCCTGTTCAACCTGTTCCCGCTCCCCGCGCTCGACGGCGGCCGGTGCCTCGTGCTGCTCGGCGAGACGATCACGCGCCGCCGCCTGAACCGCACGATCGACGCCTACGTCAACACGGCGGGCTTTTTCCTCGTGCTCGGCCTCATCGCCGTGATCACGGTGAAGGAGGTCTTCTTCGGATGAGCGGCGGGGCGAAAAGCCCGGCCAGGCCCCGCGGCCGCGCTGGCCGGGCCGTCGCGCTCGTCGCGATCGCCGCGGCGATCGCCGGGCTGTTCCTCGTCCAGCTCACGGGCGGCGGCAAGCTCCCCGAGGGCGCGGTGGCGCCGGCGTTCTCCCTGCCCCGTGCGGACCGGGCGGGCGAGCGCGTCGAGCTCGCGCTCCTCCGCGGCAAGGTCGTGGTGCTCGACTTCTGGTCCACGACGTGCCCGCCGTGCCTCGCCGAGATGGACGAGCTCGAGACGCTCCGGCGGCGCATGGGGCCGCGCGGCGTCGAGGTCGTCGGGATCTGCGCGGGCGGCGAGCCCGTCGACGAGGTTGCGCGGTTCGTCCGCGGGCGCGGGGTGTCGTACCCGATCGCCGTGGACGAGGACGGCGTTGCCGCCGCGGCCTACCGCGTCCGCTCCCTGCCCACGCTCTACGTCGTGGACGCCGCGGGCCGCGTGACCGCCGGCCACTCAGGGTTCTGGGCCGAGGACGACATCGCGGCCGCCGTGGCGGACGCGCTCGCCGCGCCCGGGGCGAATCGGTGAGCGGCCGGGCCGCGTTTCGGGTAGAATGCGGCTCCCTTTCTCGACGACGAGGTGGAGCATGAAGAGCGCGGCGGCGGTGGCGATCCTTCCTTGGGTGCTCGCGGCGGGGCTCATGGCGTGCGGCGAAGACGAGCGCGGGCGGGGGACCGGTGAACCGGGCGACATCCAGGTCAGCGCGGATCAGGAACAGGCGATGTGCGACATCCTGACCACGACCGTCGGCACGGGGCCGATCCCGGTCACCACGGGCGCGGACATGGAGAGCGCGCCCGGGATCGACGCGCAGCCCGGCAAGAAGCCCGTCACGCTCACCGACTTCGAGGGACAGAACGGCGGCTACCTGCGGCTCTCGATCGACCCGGCGAACGACACGCCCGTGTTCATCATGTTCGACGACCCGATGCCGTTCGAGGTCGTCCGGGAGGACGGCGAGGTCGTCGACTTCGACGACGCGGCGGAGGGCTCCGATCTGTGCGACGCCGCGGCGGGCCGCTACACGTGGTGGGTCTCGGGCAGCGAGAACTACCTCCTGTTCGGCCCGACCGAGCAGCTGAACTTCGATCTCGTGCTCGAGGTCGTCGACTGATCCATGCGCTACGCGGCCGATCCGCCTTCGCGCCGCGTCCGCCCCGCCGGCGGGCGGATCGGGGTGCCGCGCTCCTTGTGCTACGACGAGCTGCGGGCGTTCTTCGACGCCGCGCTCTCGGCGCACGGCTTCGAGGTCGTGCACGCGGCGCGGAGCTCCGCTGCGACCCTCGCGGCGGGCCTCGCGCGGTGCGTCGACGAGGTCTGCTTCCCGCTCAAGGTGTTCTTCGGGCACGTCGCGGCGCTCGCCGACGGCGGAGTCGACACGGTGCTCGTGCCGCGCATCGTGTCGCTCGCCAAGGGCCGCAACCTCTGTCCGAAGTTCCACGTGCTCCCGGATCTCGTCGAGAGCGCCTTTCCGGAGCTCTGCGTGATCGCGCCGTACGTCGATCTCCACCACTCGAGGCGCGTCGATCTCGCCCTGCACCTCGTCGACGCCATGCGGCCCGCGCTCGTCGAGCTCGGGGCCTTCGACTCGCGATCGAAGGGGCGGCTCGCGGACGCGTGGCGCGCCGAGTGCGCCCGCGCCGAGGCGCCCGCCCCCGGGGGCGACGCGGTGCGCGTCGCGGCGATCGGCCACCTGTACGCGGAGCGCGATCCGTTCCTCGGCGTCGGCGTCGCGCGCGAGCTCGGGCGGCTCGGCGCGGTCGTCGTGGGCAGCCCCGAGATCGTCCCCGAGGCCCCGAGCGCGATCGAGGACGGGATGTACTACGAGCCCAACGTCCGTGCGGCGCGGGCGATCGAGCTCCGGCTCGCCGAGGGGGCGGACGGCGTCGTGCTGCTCACCTACTTCGCGTGCGGCCCGGACTCCTACGCGGCCGACGTGATCGTGGGCCGGTTGAAGGCGCGCGGCGCCCGCGTGCCCTTCCTCCGCCTCATCCTCGACGAGCAGACCTCGTCCGAGGGGCTCGTCACGCGGCTCGCGACGTTCGTCGACGTCGCGCGGCTCGGGCGCGACTTGCGCGGGGGCGGCCGTGCTTAGGATCGCGACCTCGCAGATCGGCCACCTCTCGGTGGGGATGAAGACGCTCGCGCACGAGCTGGGCCACGAGTGGGTGGATCCGGATCGCCCGGGGCTCGACGGCCTCGTGCGGACGCGGCGCCTCTCGCCCGAGTACTGCTGCTACCCGTTCCGCCTCGCGCTCGCCGACTGCCTGAGCGCGCTGGACAAGGGCGCGGACACGATCGTCTTCTTCGGCGGCAAGGGGATCTGCCGGCTCTCCATGTACCAGCTCGCCCAGCAGGAGATCCTGCGCGGAGAGGGGCGCGGGTTCCGCGCGCACGTCGTCAGCGGCAGCATCCGCAAGAGCCTGTACGGCGTCCTGCGCGAGGAGTCGCCCTACCGCGACTCTTGGACGTACACGCCGCGGACGTTCCTCGGCTTCTGGAAGTTCCTCTACAAGCTGAAGGTGATCGAGAGGTGGCGGCGGGCGCTGCTCGAGGTCCGGCCGTACGCGCGCGATCAGGCGGCGGTGACCGGGGAGTTCGGGGCGCTCGTCCGCGAGCTCGACAGGACGCACGGAGCGTTCCGGATCTGGCGCCTCGCCGGGCGCGGCGCGCGGCGGCTGCGCGCGATCCCGCAGGATCGCGGCCGGCGGCTCCCGAAGGTCGGCGTGATAGGCGAGTCGTACGCGTGCATCGACGAGTTCACGAACCGACGGATCGCGGAGCGGCTCAACCGCATGGGGATCGAGGTCGTCTCGCCGATCTCCGAGTACCAGTTCATGAAGGTGGTGACGCGGATCTACTACAAGACGGAGCGCAGGCTGATCGCGAAGGCGCGGCGCTTCTTCAAGGCGCCGGGGGGCGGCGACTCGCTGCTCTCCGCCGCGCACGCGATCGAGTTCGCCGAGAGCTGCGACGGGATCCTGCACCTCTACCCGTTCACCTGCATGCCGGAGACCTCGGTGCGCCAGGTCGTAGAGCCGTTCCTCCTCGGCAAGGGCGTGCCGTACCTTGCTTTGAACCTCGACGAGCAGACGAGCGAGGAGGGGTTCGCGACGCGCGTGGAGACGTTCGCCGACGTCGTCAAGCTGCGCGCGGCCCGACGGGATTAAACCCAGTTGTTGCAGTGGCCGGGTTGGCCGACGCAGTAGGCGTCGCACGGGCAGGGCTCGGAGCCGACGCAGCTGCCGCCGCCGCAGTCGTCGTCGGTCCAGCAGGCCGGGAACTGGAGCGCGCCGTGGCAGGTCCTCGGCCCGTCGTCGAGCTCCATGCAGAAGTAGTTGTCGTCGCAGTCGCTCTCGTCGTCGCAGCAGCCCATGGCCGAGGTCGCGCAGACGCCGGTCCCCTCCCAGCTGCAGTCCATGTCGCAGCCGCAGACGAACGCGCCGGCGCAGAAGTCGCCGAGCTCGCACTCCTCGGTGATCCAGCACTCGCCCTCGTCGGCCGGGATGACGCACTCGCCCTTGCCGTCCTCGCCCGACCAGTTCGTCGGCATGCAGACCGTGCCTTCGCTCTCGCACGGGCACTCCAGCGCGCAGCAGTACGAGGGCAGCTCGTCGCAGGTGAACGTGTCGGTGTCGGAGTCGGAATCGGCGTCGGTATCGGCGTCCACGTCCGTGTCGGCATCCGCATCGGTATCCGTGTCGGAGTCCGTGTCGGAGTCCGTGTCGGCATCCGGGGCGCCGGTGCCGGCGTCGCCGGTGCGGTAGCAGCCGCCGGCAACCGCGAGCGCGCACGCGAACGCCGTCGGCAATGTCCTGTTCCAGAGCTGCATTCGCCCACCTCCTGAATGTCGATGGGTATTCTACACCATGTCCAACTCATCCGCTTCCGCCGCCGAGCCACACGGCTCTGAAATGGAAATAAGGAATCCATGCTATCATCCGTGACGAGAAAGGGGGCGACGTGCAGGACTACGCCTTCAACGTGACCACGCCTCTGGGCTTCGACGTGCACTGCACGGCCGAGTACTGGAGGTTCATCTCCGAGGTGAAGCACCCCGCGCTCGCAGGGCACATGGATCGAGTTGTTTCCGCCCTGGAAAAACCGGACGAGGTTCGGCGCAGCACGAAAGACCCGGACGTGTATCTGTTCTACAGCGGGAAGACGCCGCGATGGATGTGCGCGGTAACGAAACGCGAGGGAGAGTCGGGATTCCTGGTCACCGCGTATCCGACCGACTCGATGAAGATAGGAGAATCGATATGGCGAAAGTCAGAGTGATCCACGACACGACCGGGCACACGCTCACGGTCTGGCTCGACGATCCGGGCAAGGAGCACGTCTGCGAGGAGACCTCCGAGGAGGCGATCCTGATGAAGGACGCGGACGGGCACATCATCGGCTTCGAGCTCCTGCACTACCTCCCCAACGAAGCGGACGGCGTCCTGAGCGTCGAGTCCGTGGTGCGCGCCGCATCGTGACGGAAGATCCTCCTGCCATGCCGTGGAGGTCAGATATTCTAGGAGCGGGATGACCTCTTGAATCCGGAGAATCGTGATGAGTGAGACGAAGAAAGTCCTGCTGATCCTTCCGTTCATGGTCGCGTTTGTCGGGGGCGGGATTGTGTGGTTCGGTGTCGAGGCGGCGGACGTCAGCGCGACGACATGGGTGCTAAGAGTCGTGTTCTCACTGACGACGATTGGGACTTTAACACTGCTGATCTGGGGGATGACCAGACGAGACAAAGCGCCGGATTTCCTTCGCAGGATGTTCGGTGCTTACTTCGAACGGAACGGTTTGTGTTTTGCGATTGACCCGATCGTCATTGAGGGAGTCTTTGCGTTCAAGATATGGTTTCAGAATAAGTACGACCGCCGGTGCACAGGGCGCGTGCTCATTTCCCCGAGCCGAGACTTTTTTCTGAGAAAACAAATCGATCATGTCCTTCATGTCGGCGTCGAGGTCGGTCCTGGCGCGCTGCTCAGCGTGATCGCTCCGTTTGCCATTCCGGAAAGCGCTCAGGGCAAAAGCACAACACTCTCCGTGTCAGCAGACGTCGACTATCCTGAGGGGAAGGGCAAACTGATTCGCTTTCGCGACGGCATGACCACAGGTGCGATCCGAGGGAAGATCGACCTCATCATCGACGCCATCGGACCATTTGTCCTTCAGTCCTACAAACCGGCTTCGTTGAAACTGGTCTTGCCGAAAGACGTGGCGGCAGCGGTACCCGATGGGTGCAAGCCGAAAGTGGAGACGCTCTGGCAGATCGGTGAGGATGTGAATCTGTTCGATTCCGACCGTTATCGGAAATCACAAGCTGATCCCACCTGGGAGAGGTCGAGCGGGATCACTCTCCGCCCGAGCCGCTGAGCTGCACGGCGTCGAAGACGAGCGTCGGGGAGCGCAGCGATCCGTAGGGCCAAGGATCGTTCCCGGCAGCGGCGAGCCGCTTCCACAGCTCCTTGTGGTTGCCCGCGATGTTCATCTCGGCCACGGCCCGCGAGGGTGCGCCGTTCTCGATGAGCGTACCGTACACGCCGAGCGAGAAGTCGCCGGTCGTCGGGTTCGAGTTGCCGCCCACGAAGCCGCGCACGAGCAGCCCGCGCCCGACGTCCTGCATCAGCTGCCCGGCGCCGCGTGCGCCGGGCGTCACGACGACGTTCGACGACCCGCCGCAGGTCGGCGGCCGGCCGAGCTTCTTCGCGTAATAGGTGTCGAGGTAGAGGCTCTCGAGCACGCCGCGCGTGAAGAGCGGCATGCGGCGCGTCGCGATCCCCTCGCCGTCGAAGAGGCGCGAGGCGCCACCGCCTCGGAGGAACGGATCGTCCACCACGTCGAGGACCGGCGAGCCGACCGCGGTCCCGAGCGCGCCCGCGAGGAACGACTGCTCCTGCTGCAGCGCGCGGCCGCCGAGCGCGGCGAGCAGCTTGCCGAGGAGCCGGCCCACCGCGCGGTTCTCCACGGCGATCGGGAGCACGGCGGTCTCCATGGGCGCGGCGCCGAGCTTCCCGCGCGCCCGCAGCGCGGCGCCCCGGCCGATCTCCTCGGGCGAGGGGAGCGCCGCGAGGCTGCGGGTCGACGCGTACTCGGAGTCGGACGGCCGCTTGTCGCCCGCGTCCGAGAGGGAGACCTCGGCGTAGACGCCGAAGCGCGTGCCGCGCTTGCCGGCCGCGAAGCCGTTCGAGTGCGCCTGGAAGAGATCGCTCTCCTCGTCCTCGAAGCCCGCCTCCGCGGACACGGCCGCGCCGCCCGCCTCGGCGAGGGCGGCGGCCTCGGCCCGCGCGGCGAGATCGTGCCGCTCGGCCGGGGTCAGCGCGGCGATCGACGGATCGTGCGTCCCGAGCTCCAGCTCGCGCCGGCCTTCGTAGAGCGCGGGGTCGGTGATCTCGCGGAACGGATCCGGCGTCGTCGCGCGCACGAGCGCGACCGCGTTGTCGAGGAAGCGGGCGAGCGCCTCCTCCCGCAGGTCGTTCGTCTCGCACGCCGAGTACCGGCCGCCGTCGTAGAGGTACAAGGAGAGGCCGCGGCGCGAGGACTCCTCGACCTTCTCGGCGCGCCCCTTGCGGTACGTCACCGACACGCTCCGCGATCGCGCCGCGATCGCCTTGACGTCCGCGACGCCCCGCTTCCGGGCCCCCTCGATCGCCGCGGCCGCGGTCCTCTCGAGGTCGAGCGCGCCCGGGTTCGCCATCAGTTCACCCCGCCGACGGTGATCGACCGCACCTTGACCGTCGGCAGCCCGAGCCCGACCGGCACCGACTGCCCGTCCTTGCCGCAGGTCCACGTCCCCGGATCGATCGCCCTGTCGTTCCCGACCATCTCGATCCTGGCCAGGCTGTCCGGGCCGTTCCCGATGAGGTTCACGTCCTTGATGGGCGCCGTGAGCCGGCCGCCCTCGATCAGGAACCCGGACTTCACGTAGAAGCTGTAGTCGCCGCCGCCGATATCCACCTCGCCGTTCGCGAAGTCGACCGCGTAGAGGCCGCGCTCGACCGAGCGGATGATCTCCTCCGGATCGTGCGGGCCGTTCTCCATGGTCGTCACCCGCATCCGCGGCAGCGGCGCCGAGCGGAAGCTCTCGCGGCGGCCGTTCCCGGTCCGCGCCACGCCGTAGTGCGCCGCGCTCAGGCGATCGTGCAGGTACGACACGAGCACGCCGTTCTCGACGAGCGCCGTGCGCTGGCCGGGCGTGCCCTCGTCGTCCACGGCGATGGCGCCGCGCGCGCCGGGCTCGAGCGCCGAGTCGACGATGTTCACGAAGTCGGCCGCCACCTTCCTGCCGAGCATGGTGCAGAACAGCGACGTGCCCTTGCGGTTGAAGTCCGCCTCGAAGCCGTGGCCCATCGCCTCGTGCAGGAGGATGCCGGACGTGGCCGGCGCGAGCACGACGGGCATCTCTCCCGCACGGGGAACGCGCGCGTCGAACAGCGCGAGGGTGCTCGCCACCGCCTTCCCGGCCAGCCCGTCGAGGAACCCGTCCGCGTACATCTCGACGCCGAGCCGCCCGGCCGCGGAGTGCGAGTTCGACTCCACGCGATCGCCGCGCCGCGCGGTGCAGGAGGCGTAGATGTAGGTCATCGGCCGCGTGTCCTCGACGCGCAGCCCGTCCGAGTTCGCGATGAGGATCGCCTCGTCCTCGTCCCCGAACGCCACGCCGGCCCGGACGACCGCCGGATCGGCGCCCGCGATCGCCGCGCCCACCCGCTCGACGAAGCGGATCTTCTCCGCGGCCGGGATCTCGGCCCACAGCGGCACGGGCGCGTAGAGCCTCGGCAGGGCGACCGTGTGGATCGCGCCCTCCGAGGCGGTGCGCGGCCCGCGGGCGATCGACGCGGCCGTCTCCGCCGCGAGGAGCAGCGAAGGCTCCGTCAGCTCCTCGGTGAAGGCGTAGCCGGTCTGATCGCCGACGAGCGCGCGCACGCCGATCCCGAGCTCCACGCCCGTCGACGCGCGGTTCACCTGCCCGTCCTCGAAGCCGATGGCGTCGCTCACGCGGTGCTGGGCGAAAACCTCCGCGAACTCGGCGCCGCGGTCGAGCGCCCTCGAGACGACGCGCCCGAGGAGCGCCTCGTCTAGCCCGAAGCGAGATGCGAAGTATCCGCGTGAGATCACTGCCCGCCGTCCATGCCGCCGTCGACGCCGCCGTCGGCCTCGGTGTCGGTATCGGTGTCGGTATCGCTATCGGTATCCGTATCCGTATCCGTGTCGGCGTCGGTGTCCGTGTCCGAATCCGTATCGGAGTCCGAGTCCGAGTCCGCGTCCGTGTCGGCATCGGAATCGGTGTCCGAGTCCGAATCGGCGTCGGTGTCCGGCGGCGGCGTGACGGGCCCGGTGAGGCAGCTCGTCATCGATACGAAGAACAGCAGCGCGACGAGAGCCGCGGTGAAGATGATGGACGGGGATGCGCGCATGGCCAATACCTCGAATAAGATTTGCTAAACGATCATAGCCCGTTTGGTCGTCCTCCGCTCCGATATTTTCGGTCACTCCCCGAGGACGTGGAGGTGGAGCTCGCGGAGGTGCGGGCGTGCGCGGTGCTCGAAGAGATAGATCGCCTGCCAGGTGCCGAGGACCAGCCGGCCGCCCGACACCGGGACGCCGAGCGACGTGCGGGTGAGCGCGGCCTTGAGGTGCGCCGGCATGTCGTCCGGCCCCTCGTCGTCGTGGCGGTACAGCCCGCGCCCTTCCGGGGCGAGCTTCGCGAAGAACGCCTCGAGATCGGCGAGCACGGTCGGATCCGCGTTCTCCTGGATCACGAGCGACGCCGACGTATGGCGGAGGAACGCGGTCAAGAGGCCGGTCGCGATCCGCTGCTCGGCGAGCCACGCCTCGACGCGCTTCGTCACGTCGACGAGCCCCTTGCCGCGCGTCTCGATCCGGATGCGCGTCCCGGCCTGCCGCATCACGCGCCCACCGCCTTGCGGAACGCGTCGATCGCCTTCTCCGGCCCCACCGCGACGAGGATCTCGCCCAGCGCGAGCCGCCGCTTCGGATCCGGCGCCAGCCGCTCGATCCCCTCCGGCTTCTTGAGGCGGATGCCGACGACGTTGATCCCCGCGGTCTGGCGCAGGTCGAGCTCCCGGAGCGTCTTGCCGGCGATCACGTCGCTGACCACGATGAGCGCGAGCACGTGGCCCTCGGGCAGCTCGACGAACTGCGCCTCCTCGGGCCGGCCGTCGGCCATGAACGTCATGCCGAGCGCCTGGTCGTGCAGGATCTCGTGCTCGAAGAACATCATCAGATCGTATCGCGTCACGCACCCGACGATCGCGCCGTTCTCCCCGACCACCGGCAGCGCCTCGACGTCCATCCGCGCGAAGAGGCCCATCGCGACGTCGAGCGAGTCGTCCAGGTTGAGGGAGGCGACCGGCGCCCTCATGACGTCCGCGGCGACGAGCCCCGCCTCGTCGAAGCCCGACTCGCCCATGATCGACTTGAGGTGGCCGAGGCCGATCACGCCTATCGGCCGCGAGTCCGCGTCCACGACGAACTGGCTCGGCATCGAGCCCGAGAGAGCGCGCTGCATCACGTCGCTCACCGGCGTCGTGGGCGGCATCGTCTCGACGTACGGCCTGAGGATCCGCCGGATCTTCGTCGCGTGGACGTGCTCGGCCTCGGACGAGCCGCGGAGCCGGACGCCGCGCCGCGCGAGCGCGGTCGTGAAGATCGACGTCGGCATCACCCGCGCCGCGAACCCCGAGGCGATCACGCAGGTGAGCATCAGCGGGAGGACGATCATGTAGTTGGAGGAGAGCTCGAACAGCATGAGGATCGCCGTGACCGGCGCGTGCGTCGTGGCGGCGAGCACCGCGCCCATGCCGACGAGGGCGTACGCGCCGGAGTCGGCGGTGTAGCCGGGGAACAGCCGCTCGGCGACGAGGCCGAAGGCCCCCCCGAGGCACGCGCCGATGAACAAAGACGGCGCGAAGACGCCCCCCGAACCGCCGGATCCGAGCGTGAAGCCCGTGGCCACGAGCTTGAGCAACACGAGCGCGGCGAGAACCCCCAAAGCCTCGCGGCCGTGCAGCGCGTCGTTAATCGTCTCGTAGCCGACGCCGAGCACGTGCGGGAAGAACACCGCGATGCCGCCGACCACGGCGCCACCGAGCATCGGCGTGAGCCAGCCCGGGATCGGCGCGCGCTCCCACAGCTCCTCGAGCGCCGTGATCCCCTTGGTGAACGCGAGCCCGGTGAGCCCGGCCGCCACCCCGAGCGCGATGTACAGCGGCAGCTCCACGGCCGGGTTGACGAGCTCGTACTGCGGCGCCGGGACGAACGGCTGGTTCCCGAACGCGATGCGAGACACGACCGTGCCCGCGACCGACGCCACGACGATCGGGCTGAACACGCTGATCGACGCGGAGCCGATGATCACCTCGATGGCGAGCATCACGCCCGCGATCGGCGCGTTGAACGTCGCCGCGAGCCCGGCCGCCGCGCCGCATCCGAGCAGCACGATCAGCTTGTTGCCCTCGAGCCCGAGCGTCTGGCCGACGGTCGAGCCGATCCCGGCGCCGATCTGCACGATCGGGCCCTCGCGGCCGGCCGAGCCCCCTGTTCCGAGGGTGATCGCCGAGGCGATCGTCTTCACGATCATGACCCGCCGCCGCATGCGGCCGCCCCTGTTCGTGACCGCGTTCATCACCTCGGGCAGGCCGTGGCCGCGCGCCTCGCGGGCCAGGAAGTAGATGATCGGGCCGACGACGAGGCCGCCGGCCGCGGGCGCGAGCGCCTTCACGTACCACGGCGCGGCCTTGAGCGCGGCGAGACCGCCGCCGCCCGCGAACGAGATCTCGGTGATCCGCTCGATGAGCCAGCGGAAGAAGATGGCCCCCAGGCCGCCGAGCACGCCCACGATCGCGGCGAGCACGAGCATGTACACGTTCTCGCCCACGAGCCGCTCGACGCGGCGGCTCGCCTGCTCGATGACGGGAAAGCGCTTCGGGGCTTCCACGCGGGACTCCTCGCCGACCGGCCAAGCCGGTCGCGTTCTTTATATGGGGCGGATCCGATAGTGGCAAGCTGCCCCATTTCGTTCCATCTTATTCATGTTTTGAAACGCACGTCGTATGCGGAAGCGACTCGCTCTGGAGGTCATCATGAGGATTCGCAGGACGGAACGGCTCATCGTCGCGCTTGCCGCCGGGCTCGCGCTCGCGGCCGCGGGGTGCGAGGGCACGGGGCGCGCGGACGACAACGGAGGGGACACGGACACCGACACGGACGCCGACACGGACACCGACGTCGACACGGACGCGGATTCCGACACCGACGCGGACGGCGTCGGCGGGGTCCAGGGCACGGTCATGGCCCCCTCGGGCGCGTTCCCGATCCCGGGCGCCCTCGTCTACGTGACCCACGCCAGCGGGTCGCTCATCGAGGACAACGCCTACTGCTACGAGTGCGACGACATGACCGGCAAGAAGTGGACGCTCTCCAACCCGGACGGCACCTTCTCGCTCAGCGGAGTTCCTGCCGGCGAGTGGAACCTCGTCACGCGCAAGGGGTTCTTCCAGCGGGAGCGCGAGATCACGGTCTCGGCCGATCAGGTGCTCGACGTCCCGGTCGAGCTGACGACGCTGCCGCCCGAGAACAGCGACGACGGCTCGGACGTCATCCCGAGCTACGCCGTGCTGCTCAACTCCTACGACCGGTCCGAGGACATGCTCGCCAAGCTCGGGATCGCGGAGCTGGGCGGCGACGGCCACTGGGTCCCGGGTACGGAGAGCTTCGACGCCTACAACGACGCGTCGTCCGCGTCGTCCGCCGTCGGCGAGTCGGTCACCCTGTTCGACGCCCAGGAGAACCTGGACCAGTACCACATGATCTTTTTCCCCTGCATGTGCAACGGGATCTTCACGGGCACCACCGCGGCGCGCCAGGAGATGCTGCGCAACTACGCCGAGGCGGGCGGCAAGGTGTACTCGTCGTGCTGGGCGTACAACTGGACCCAGGCGCCGTTCCGGGAAGGGTCGTTCCCGTCCTACCAGGAGGTCATCGAGTACGGCGGCGACATCGGCGAGGGCTCTGCCTACGAGACGACCGGCAGGATCGAGGACGAGCAGATGCGCGCCTGGCTCGGCGTGGTCGACAGCGGAGACAGCCCGGACGCCTTCCCGTTCACCGGCGCCTGGACGCAGCTGTACGGCGTCAACGACCTCGACAACGGGTTGGGCCTCGAGGAGGACGGCTACGTCATCAAGCCGACCGTCTGGGTCACCGACCAGGACTACTTCGACGGACAGCCGATGACCGTCACCTTCCCGTGGGGCTGCGGCAAGATCTTCCACACCGTGTACCAGGTCGTCGAGTCCACGCCGTCCACTTCGATTCGGCCGCAGGAGTTCGTGCTCCTCTACCTCATCCTCGAGGTCGGCGTGTGCGAGGGCGAGTACGAGGATCCGGAGTAGGGCGACCCGCCTCCCGCCTGATCGCAACACCTCGTAAAAATAGTGGGAAACCGGACCGCTCGGCGGTTTTTTCATGAATCCCCTCAGGCAGAATGTATACTCGCCGGGACTGATTTTTACGGCGCAGGACGGCGCCGTTCGCACGGAGGTTCTGGAATGCGCGCGATCATGATGGTGCTCCTCGGGGCGGTTTTCGCGTTCTCCACGACCGCCTTCTCTGGCTGCACGGGCGAAGATGGGAGATCGGACGCGGACTCGGATTCCGACTCGGATACGGACTCGGATTCCGACACGGACACGGACACGGACTCGGACACGGACACGGACACGGACGCGGATTCGGACAGCGACACGGATGCGGACTGTACGTCGTGCCACGGCTTCCCGCCGACGACGGGCTTGCACGGCTTGCACGTCTCCCACGGGGTGTCCTGCTCCGAGTGCCACTCGACCTCGGTGAGCTCGTCCGACGAGATCATCGCCGACGGGACGCACAACGACGCCTCGAACGACGTCGATTTCTCCTCAGGCGGCACCTGGAACGGGACGACCTGCTCCGACATCGGCTGCCACGGGCCGTACAACTGGTAACCGGGAACACCGCCGGTCGCGTCGTCATCGCCGGGTTCGACGGAACGTCGCTCCCGGACGACGTCGCGGCGCTCCTCGGCCGCAGGGCGCTCGCCGGGATCGTGCTGTTCCAGCGCAACCTCGAGGGCCCCGCGCAGGCGGCCGCCTTGATCGACGAGGCGCGATCCGCCGCGCCGAGCGGTGCGGAGCCGATCGTCGCCGTGGACCAGGAGGGCGGACGCGTCGCGCGCCTCAAGGAGCCGCTCGTGATCCTGCCGCCGGCGAGAGCCGTCGCGGCGCTCGGCGATCCGGAGCTGACGCGTTCCGCCGGCCGGCTCGTGGGGATCGAGCTCGCGGCGCTCGGCTTCTCGCTCGACTTCGCGCCGGTGCTCGATATCGACACGAACCCCGCGTCCCCGGTGATAGGCGATCGCGCGTTCGGCGGCGATCCGGAGACCGTGATCCGACACGGCCTCGCGTTCGCGCGCGGGCTGCGCGAGGGCGGGGTGCTCCCGTGCGGCAAGCACTTCCCGGGCCACGGCGACGCGGCGATCGACAGCCACGTCGGCCTGCCGCGAGTGGGGCTCCCCGCCGAGCGGCTGCGGGCCGTCGAGATGGCGCCGTTCGCCGCGTACGCCGCAGAGCGGCTCGGGCCGATCATGACCGCGCACGTCGTCTACCCGGCGCTCGACCCTGACGAGCCGGCCACGGCGAGCCGAGCGATCCTCACGGACGAGCTGCGCGGCCGCCTGGGGTTCGAGGGCGCGCTCATCACCGACGATCTCGAGATGGGCGCGGTGTCGCGGGTGGGCGGACCCCCGGCCGCGGCGGTTCGGGCGATCCGGGCCGGCGCGGACGGCCTCCTCGTCTGCCGCGACCGCGAGGTGCGCGAGGCGGTCGTGGAGGCCGTCGAGCGCGAGGCGCGGGACGACGCGGCGTTTTGCGCGCGGCTCGCGGAGGCGGCTTCGAGGGTCGGCGCGCTCGAACGCCCGAGGGCGCGCGCGCACGGCCCAGAATGGCTGGGCTCGGCGGAGCACGCGGCGCTTCGCGACGCGATCGCGCGGCGGCTCGGCGCAGCGGCTTCGGTGCGCCCGTGACCCCGCGCGGCAACCTCACCGGGCTCGCGCCCGCGGAGAAGCGCGCGCTCGAGCGGCTCGGATCGCGGCGCCTCCCCGCGTCCCGGATCATCACGCCGGAGATCGCCCAGACGATGGCGCTCCTGTCGCGAGAGATCGGTCGGCAGATCGGGCTGTTCATCGACCGCAACGGGCAGATCACGGACGTCGCGGTCGGCGACGCCTCGCGGATCGAGCTGCCGGACTTCGGGCGGCTGCGCGCCGGCGAGCACCGCTTCCGGGGGCTCCGGTTCGTCCATACGCATCTTCGCGCCGAGCCGCTGAGCCGGGACGACCTCACGGACCTGACGCGCCTGCGCCTCGACATGATCGCGGCCGTGGGGGTGACGTCAGAGGGCAGCCCGGGCGCCGTGTACCTCGCGCACCTCCTGCCGCCCGGCGGCGACTCCCCATACCGACTCCTCGGCCCGCTCAACCTCGGCATGCTCCCGGCCGACTTCCTCGGGCTGGTGACCGCGCTCGAGGAGGAGTTCGGCCGCGTCGCCGGCGCCCGCGAGGTGCGTGCGCCCGAAGGACGCGCCGTGCTCGTCCACGTCACGACGGACAGGCGGCGGACGGCCGAGGCCGAGCGCGCGCTCGACGAGCTCGCGGAGCTGGCGCGGACCGCGGGGGTCGCCATCGCGGACCGAGTCGTCCAGGTGCGCGACAAGCCGGATCCGCGGTTCGTCATGGGCAAGGGGAAGCTCGAGGACATCACGGTGCGCGCGATGCACCTCGACGCGGAGCTCCTGATCCTCGACTGCAACCTCGGCGCGAACCAGGCGCGGGCGATCGCGGAGGTGACGGAGCTCAAGGTGATCGACCGCACGCAGCTCATCCTCGACATCTTCGCGCAGCGCGCCCACTCGCGGGACGGCAAGCTCAAGGTCGAGCTCGCGCAGCTCAAGTACCTGCTGCCGCGGCTCGGGGCGCGCGACGACTCGCTGTCGCGGCTGACGGGCGGCATCGGCGGGCGGCGCGGCCCGGGCGAGACGGTGATGGAGATCGGGCGCCGGCGCGCCCGGGAGAAGATCGCCCGGATCGAGAAGAAGCTCGATGGTCTCGGCAAGGGGCGCTCCCAGCGACGGGCGCTGCGCCGCAGGAGCGCCATCCCGATCGTGTCGATCGTCGGCTACACGAACGCCGGCAAGTCGATGCTCCTGAACGCGCTCACGAACTCCGACGTGCTCGTGGAAGACAAGCTGTTCGCGACGCTCGACACGGCCAGCCGGAGGCTGCGGTTCCCGCGGGAGCGCGAGGTGATCGTCACGGACACGGTCGGCTTCATCCGGGATCTGCCGCGGGATCTGCTCGACGCGTTCAAGGCGACGCTCGAGGAGATGCGGGACGCCTCGCTCCTGCTCCACATCGTCGACGCGGCCGATCCGGCGCGCGCCGAGCACGTGAGGTGCGTCGAGCAGCTGCTCGTGGATCTCGAGCTGCACGAGACGCCGCGCCTCCTCGTGATGAACAAGGCGGACCGCGTCGATCCGGCCGCGATCCGGTCCGAGGTGGAGAGCCTCGGCGCGGTGCTCGTCTCGGCGCTCGACCGCTCGACATTGGCGCCGCTGCTCGAGCGGGTCGAGGAGCGCCTCTGGGCGAGGGGCGCGGGCGAAGGGCGGTGAGCCGTCACATCTGGAAGTCGTAGGCGCCCATGTCGGAGGCGACGTCCGGGAGCCCGGCGTCGGCGATATCGATCCAGTCGTTGCCGTCCGCGTCCGCCTCCGGGGACGCGACGTCGTCCGCCTGGTCGATGCACGGCGATCCGGACTGCAGGTGGTAGTCGCCGTAGCTCCACGCGTCGTCGCTCGTGTCGTCCGGCGTGCCCGGATCGAGCCACTCGCCAGGCGCCTGGAACAAGGGATCCTCGTCGATGACCTGGAGCCCCTCGTACCCGCCGAGCACGTCGCAGAACGCGACCTCGGTCTCGCTCCCCTTCTCGTCGAAGATCTCCCCGCCGAAGTCGGCGTAGATGATGTCGTTGAACAGCTCGACCTCGGAGAGATCCGCGTTGTACACGCCGCCCGCCAGCTCCGTCGCGCGGTTGCCGTGGAACACCGTGTTCACGTACGACACGACGGCCCGCGCGCCGTTGAACGCGCCGCCCCCGCGGCCCGCCTCGTTCCCCGTGACGAGCGAGCTCGTGATCACCGGAAAGTCGTGCTCGATGAAGAAGCCGCCGCCGTCCACGCCCGCCGCGTTCGCGGCGACAAGGGTCGCCTCGACGGCGCTGTCGCTCCACGCGAGGAACAGGCCGCCGCCGTGCTCGGCCGCGGAGTTCTCGATGATCCGCGAGCCCGAGAGCGCGAGCTCCGTGTCGTAGCTGTACACGCCGCCGCCGCTGCCGTACGCCGCGTTGCCTCGCACCGTCGCCCCCGCGAGCGCCGCGAAGCCGTGCAACCCCGAGAGGCCGCCGCCGTTGCGGACCGCGGTGTTCTCCTCGAGCTTCGAGTCGGTGACCTCCGGGCGGCAGTTGTCCACGAAGAGGCCGCCGCCGTCGCCCTGCGACAGGTTGCCCACGACGGTGGTCCCGACGAACGTCGGGCTGCACTCCCCGAAGACCGACTTCAGGTATACGCCGCCGCCGTCCCCGGAAGAGGTGTTGTACCGAATCGCGAGGTTGACGAGCTCCGCGGTGCCGTTGAGCACGAACAGCCCGCCCCCGTTCTCGGCGGCGTTCTGTTCGAGCACGCAGCTCTCGAGGCGCGGCATCGAGTCGTACAGGAACACCGCGCCGCCGTCGATCGCCCGATTGCCGCGGAACGTGCAGTTTCGGACGATCGTGTGCGAGGAGTTCGAGTACAGGCCGCCGCCGCGGTGGTGCGGCGTATCGCCGTTCGCGTTGCCGCCGGTGATGGTGAACCCGTCGAGCTCGCCGTAGTCGGCGCCCATCACGACGTGGTACGAGGCGTTGATCTCGAGCTCGTCGCGGCCGTCGAGAACCGTCTCGTTCGAGATGATGTCGCGCTGGTCGCGAAGGGTCTCGTCGCCGGCGAAGCCGCCGTAGACCTGGACGTTGGAGCGCAGGTAGATCGTGTCGGTGAGGGCGTCGACATAGGACCTGTACGTGCCGGTCGCCACCCAGACCTCGCAGGAGCCGAGCAGCTGCGCCGCGGCGTAGGCCGAATCGATGCCGTCCTGGATCTTCGTGAACGCGTCGTCCCAGCTCGTGCCGCAGAGCGTGGCGTCGGCGTCCCAGTCGACGTAGCGGATGCACCGCCCGAGGTCGTCGGTGAAGATCTCGGGACACTCGTCCGTGTCGCCGTCCGAGTCCGCGTCGCCGTCGCCGTCCCCGTCCGAACCGGTGTCCGTGTCGGTGCCGGTCTCGCTGTCCGTGTCCCAATCCATTTCGTAGAAGGGGTACGTGTAGTTGCGGTCCTCGCACCCCGGACCGGCCGAGAGGAGCGTCGCGCAGAAGACCCAAAACACCCGTGATTTCGCCGTTGTTCTCATTTTTGAACGCCTACCCGCCGTTCGGGCTGGGGATCTCGGTCCCCAGCACGGTTTAATAATAGCAAGCCGCATGCCATAGGCAACAACTGCGCGCCGCCATGTTATGCTCCCCGCCATGTGGTCGGCGCGTCTCCTCTTCCCTCTGCTCGCGGCGGCGATCTTCTCGATCCTCTGGCCCGGCCGCGTGCGCGCGGACGACGCCGTCTGGCCGCAACCCGCCTTCGTCGAGCCGCCGCTCACTTCGGACGGCGGCCACCTCCTGGAAGGTACCGCGGCGGCGCCGAAATGGTCCTGGCACGCGAAGATCGACGTCCGCTGGCTGTACGGCGTCGGGATCGCGGATCGGGCGCACCAGTCCCGCGCGGATCTGGCGTTCGGGCTGGGGTTGCCCGCACACCTCGAGGCGGATCTCGCGCTCCCCGTGGGCGTGACCGCCGGGGCGCGCTCCGCGGGCGGAGCGGGCGACGACGCGTTCGAGCTCGTCGGCATGGGGGAAGACGGCCCCGGGATCGGCGACCTGCGCGCCGCGCTGTCGTGGGGCGTGCTGTCGGCGGAGTCGGGCGGCATCGGGCTCCTCTTCCGTGCGGCGGCGATCGTGCCGACCGGGGCGCACGAACGGCTCCTGGGCGAGGGCGGCCTCGGGGGCGAGGCGCTCGCGTCGTTCGCGCTGCAGGTCCTCTCGACGCGCGTCGGCCTGAACCTGGGGTACAGGATCCGCCCCGAGCACTCCGCGCCCGGCTCGCGTTTCGAGCAGGACGACGACGTCCTCTGGCGGTTCGGCGTGCGCGTGCCCCGCGAGGGCGACGTCGCGTGGTCGTTCGAGGCGGCCGGCGCGATCGGCGTGGCGACGACCGAGGGCAGTTGGCCGAGCGCAGGATCGCGGCCGGTTTGGCTGGGCGGCGGCGTCGATTTTCCGCTCGGCCAGCGCCACAGGTTCGGGCTGCTCGCGGGGTTCGGCGCAGGAGAGGTCGCGCCGCTGTTCTCGATCGCCGCGCGGTTCACCTTCGTCCCGGTGATCCCGGACGAGGACGGCGACGGCATCAGCGGCGGCGCCGACGAGTGTCCGATCTTCGCCGAGGATCCGGACGGTTTCGAGGACGAGGACGGGTGCCCGGACGGGGACAACGACGGGGACAGCTTCCCGGACGACGAGGACGCGTGCCCGAACGCCGCGGCCGGGGAGACGTCCGAGGACGGGTGCTGAGGCCATGAACGCGCGGGTCCTGATCGTCGACTGCTGCGTCTACCCGGACATCTACCGTCCCGTCGATCACTGGCGCGCGCTGCTCGGCGGCGCTCCGGCCGACAGCGTGTACCTTCCGTCGGGCGGGGCCGCGCCCGACCTCGCGGCGTACACGCACGTCGTGCTCACCGGTTCCGAGGCGTCGATCGTCGCGCCCGAGCCCTGGTACGAGGTCGAGATCGAGCTCGTGAGGCGCGCGGCGGCGGCGGGCAAGGCGATCCTCGGGAGCTGCTTCGGCCACCAGATGCTCGCACTGGCGCTCTCGGGACCGCGGCACGTGCGCGCGTCCGCGACGCCGGAGCTCGGGTGGGCCGCGATCGACGTCGTGGCCGCCGACTCGCTCCTCGCCGGGCTGCCCGATCCGTTCCACGCGTTCGTCGCGCACTTCGACGAGGTTGTCGATCCGCCCCCGCCGTGGCGCGTCCTCGCCCGGAGCGCGGGCTGCGCGGTGCAGGTCATGCGCCACGGCGACGAGCCGATCTGGGGCGTGCAGGCGCACCCGGAGATCGATCCCGCGACCGGCCGCGCGCTGCTCGAGGGGCTCGCGGCTGCGGCGCCCGGGAAGGCCGGGATCATCGGCCGCGCGCTCACAGGGACCCCGCGCGACGACGGCGTCGCCGGCGAGATCGTGCGGCGGTTCCTCAGTCTTCCGGATCCTTGCGCGAGATGACCTCGGCCTTGCCGCCCTGGATCACCACGACGCCGCCCATTGGACCGCGTCCCGCCGCGCCGCGCTCCGCCGCCTCGCGCATCCAGGCGATCCGCTCCTCGGAGCCGGCGCCCATGAAGACGAACAAGGCGATGAAGCCGAGCATGAGATCGCCCGCCCAGATGGCGTAGACCATGCCGGCGATCGCGAGCCCGCGCCCGATGCGCACCGCGATGCGCGTGGCCGAGAGGTAGTCCCGCTTCAGCGCGAGCAGCCCGCGGAGCACGCGGCCGCCGTCCATCGGCAGCGCCGGGACGAGGTTGAACAGGCCGAGGATGACGTTCATCTTGATGAACACGCTCGCGGCCGCCACGGCGACGGGCGACATGAAGAGGCTCGGGACGAGCAGGAGCACGTACGCGGCTGTGGCGAGCGCGATCGACACGGCCGGACCTGCCGCGGCGATCGCGATCTCGTGCACCGGCCGCTTCGGGAGGTTCACGATCCGCGCGACGCCGCCTATCGGCAGGAGCACGATGTCCTCGGTGCGCACGCCGAAGCGCCGCGCGACGAGCGCGTGGCCGAGCTCGTGGGCGACGACCGAGCCGAACAGGAGCACCGTGAGACCGAGCGCCAGCGCGATGCCCGCGAAGTCGCCGCTCTCGACCGTCGAGAACGCGAACAGCGGCACGATCGCCATCGAGAAGTGCAAGCGGATGGGAATCCCGAACAGGGATCCGATTTTCAGCGACCAGCGCATGGCACCGTGCTCCTCGCCCCACGCAATGTGTATCCACGATGCCGCGCGGGTCAACCGCGCGCTTTGATCTTTCGGCCGCGCGGTGTATGAAACGCGGGCATTCGACTGGAGGCGCGCGGTGTTCAGCTACGTGGATCCGAAGATCAGGGAGCGGCTCGAGGCCGATCGCCGGCTCGCGCACCTCGACGCCTCGGGACGGCGGATCGACGGCGGCGGCGGGGCGCCGTACCTCTCGATGCTCGGCCCGATCCCGTTGCCGCGGCGGGTGAACGGCGGCACGCGGATCGTCGAGTGGTACCCGTTCGTGCGGCGCGTGGAGCTCGGCCGGGTGTTCGACGCGGCGTGCGCCGGGCGCGCCCCGGGGTCCGAGGCGCTGCGCGATCTCCTGCAGGCCAACATGTCGGTCAATTCGGTGCTCGCCACGGAGGGGTTCGCCGGGGTCGAGGCGCCGCTCGTCCGCGTGCACTCGAGCTGCGTGACGGGCGACGTGTTCGGCTCGATGCGGTGCGAGTGCGGTCCGCAGCTCGACGCGGCGTTCGAGAGGATCGCGGCGGAGGGCGGCGGCGCGATCGTCTACATGTCCGGCCACGAGGGCCGCGGCATCGGCCTGTGGGCCAAGGCGGTGACCTACCTCCTGCAGGACGAGGGTCAGGACACCTACCAGGCGAACGTCTCGCTCGGGCTGCCCGAGGACTCGCGCGACTTCACCGACGCGGCTGTCGTGCTGCGATACCTGCTCGGCGGACGGCCGATCCGGCTCCTGACGAACAACCCGCTGAAGCGCGAGCAGCTCGAGAGCGCGGGGCAGC
>JALNZK010000047.1:31421-38113 GCA_023229365.1 Pseudomonadota bacterium
CGGTGGCGGAGACCGTGCCGCACGTCGTCGGCGTCGGCGCGCACAACGTCCGGTACCTGCGCTCGAAGAGGGACAAGGGCCATACCCTGCCGGATCTGTGATCCGTCAGTCCCCCGCGGCGTAGCCCCACGTCTCGATCGGTTCGAACTCCGTCGGCGAGATCATCTTCTTCCAGGTGAACGAGGCGTGCGGCCCTTCGATTTCGGCGAGGACGTAGCCGTACGGCGTGTCCGAGAACACCTTTTCTACCGAGGCGTCGCCGTTGTCGCCGCCGTAGTCGTGGTCGAAAACGGACGGGGGGGCGCCGGCCGTGCCGACGATGATCTGGAAGAACTCCGGGCCGGTGTCGCTCTCCCGGATGGCCGCCCTGGCGTAGAAGTGGTCGTGACCTGCGAAGTACGTTCGGCCGCCGGCGGCGACCAGGCTCCGGACGAACGCGTCGCGCTCGGCCGGGTGGTCGTCGAGGCAGTCCGCGTGGGCCGCGGCGTAGCCCGGCTCGTGCGCGAACGCGAAGACGTGCTCGGCGGTCGTCGCCGCGAGCCGCTCGTCGAGCCACGCCTGGTTGACGCGGTGCGGGGTGAAGTAGAGGTCGAAGCCGAGGAACAGCGCGTTCTCGTGCTCGACGGCGAACGTCTTATTGATTTCGCCCTCTGGCCCGGCGTCGGAGATGGCGTACGGGCCGCTGAAGACGGCGTCCCAGGGCGCGAAAGCTCCGGTGTCGTGGTTGCCGCGCACCGGGTAGACGCCCACTCCCGCCGCGTACAGCGTCTCCATCGTGTCGCGCCAGGCGACGAGATGGGCCTCGAGGGTCTCCGGGACGCTCGAGCCGTAGACGAGATCGCCGAGAAAGAGCACGAGATCCGCGCCATCGGCGAGAGCCGCCGCCGCGACGGCGCCGAGCACCTCGGCGTTGACCCCGTCGAGCGCAGAGGTGCCCCGGCTGTCGCCGAACACGGCGAAGCGCCAGACCGGGCCGGCATCCGCGTCCGTATCGGAGTCGGAGTCCGTGTCCGTGTCGGAGTCGGTATCCGTGTCGGAGTCGACGTCCGTATCCGCCGAGCCGGTTTCGGTGTCTTCCGGGCAGGCGCCCGCGTCCATGCCGATCCAGGGGACGCCGGGCACGGGGCTCGTGCACCCGCCCGCCGCCGCCGCGAGGATCGCGAGCATCGCCAGGGCGTCGGTCGCCGCGCGCATGACGTCGAGTATACTCCCGTTGAAGGCGTTTTCCGTTGACTTGTCTCGCCCGCGGGGCCTAAAGAGGGCGCCGCTCGCAGGCGGCGCGGCAGGAGGCGCGATTCATGACGGGAGCGAGGCGCGACGACGTCAGGAACGTGGCCGTGATCGCGCACGTCGATCACGGAAAGACGACGCTCGTCGACGGCATGCTCCGCCAGAGCGGGCTCATCCGGGCGTCCGCCGAGGTCGTGGACTGCATGCTCGACTCGGGCGACATCGAGCGCGAGCGCGGGATCACGATCCTCGCCAAGGTCACCGCCATCGACTACCGCGGGACGCGGATCAACGTCCTCGACACGCCCGGGCACCACGACTTCGGCGGCGAGGTCGAGCGCACACTCCTCATGGCCGACGGCGTCCTCCTGCTCGTCGACTCGGCCGAGGGGCCGCTGCCGCAGACGCGGTTCGTGCTCGGCAAGGCGCTCGGCCTCGGGCTGCCGGCGATCGTCGCGATCAACAAGATCGATCGCCGCGACGCCCGGCCGCTCGAGGTGCTCGACGAGGTGTACGAGTTGTTCCTCGATCTCTGCGGCGAGGACGCGGATCTCAACTTCCCTGTGCTGTTCACGGACGGGCGGCGCGGCGTGGCACACGCGGAGCTCGGCGACGGCTCCACGGATCTGCGGCCCTTGCTCGACGCGATCGTCGCGACGGTGCCCCCGCCGGAGGATCGTTCCGAAGCGCCGCTCTCCATGCACGTCAACAACCTCGGCTGGGACGATTACGTGGGGCGCCTCGGCATCGGGAAGGTGCGCTCCGGGCGGATCCGCGCGGGGATGCAGGTGCTCGTCCACGGCCCGGACGCCCACGTCACCTCGGGGCGCGTCCTCCGGCTGTACGCGGCGCGCGGCCTCGAGCGCGTCGAGATCGCGGAGGCGCGCAGCGGCGACATCGTCTCGCTCGCCGGGATCGAGCGGCTGGAGATCGGCGACACCATCGCGGACGCCCCCGACACCGAGCCGCTGCCGCGGATCCGGGTGGACGAGCCGACGCTCGCCATGACGTTCGGCGTCAACACGTCGCCGTTCGCCGGCCAGGACGGGACGTACGTGACGAGCCGCAAGCTCCGCGAGCGCCTCGAGCGCGAGGCGCTGATGAACGTCGCGGTCCGGGTGGAGGAGACCGACACCACCGACACGTTCCGGGTGATCGGCCGCGGCGAGCTGCAGCTGTCGATCCTGGCCGAGAACATGCGGCGCGAGGGGTTCGAGCTCTCGCTGTCGCGGCCCGAGGTCGTGACGCGCGAGATCGACGGCGCCCTCCACGAGCCTCTGGAGCGGGTCTACATCGACTGCTCCATCGAGACGCTCGGCGCGGTCTCGGAGCTGCTCGGCCCGCGGCGGGCGAAGATGGTCGACATGCGATCCGGCGAGACGCGCGTGCGGCTCGAGTACGCGATCCCGACGCGTGGCCTCATCGGGTTCCACTCGGAGTTCCTCACCGAGACGCGCGGCACCGGCATCGTGAACACCTCGTTCGAGGGGTGGATCCCGTGGCAGGGGCAGATCCCGGGGCGGCGCACGGGCGCGCTCGTCGCGGACAGGGAGGGGCGGGCGACGCCGTACGCCCTGTTCCACCTGCAGCCGCGCGGGACACTGTTCATCGAGCCGAACACGACGGTCTACGAGGGGATGGTGATCGGCGAGACGCCCTCGGGCCGCAACATCGACGTCAACGCCACGCGCGAGAAGAAGCTCACCAACATCCGAGCGGCGAACAGGGACGAAAACGTCATCCTGTCGCGGCCGCGGCAGATGAGCCTCGAGGCGTGCATCGAGTTCATCGACGACGACGAGCTCATCGAGGTGACGCCGCACCACCTCCGGATCCGCAAGAAGATACTGTCCTCCTTGGGCCGGTACAAGAACGTCCCCGCGTGATCTTCGGCCCGATTTCGATTTCGGCCGTTCCGTACCCGCGTGTGATTCAAGAACGGAATCCCGCCGGAGGCGGCGCGAGATAGATGTCCCGAGCATTTTATGGCTCTCCTCCATCACGAGTGGGTGAACCCGCCCGTTGTCGCGACGTAACTGCATGGCAATAAATGGAAAAGCGCATTCCCGTCGTGGAACTCTTGGTGATCGCCAAACCAACCAAGAAACCCCGAGGAAATGCGCGTCACCAAGTTTGCCCGGAACCTCATCGGTATCGCCAGTCTTTTCGTCACCGCCGTCGCCGTCGAGGCGGGGTGCTTCGTCGCCAGCGTCCGGCCCTCTTGGCGTGAGCCCCGTTGCGGCAAGTGCGGCCGCCGCGCGCCGGGTTACGACCGCCGCCCGGAGCGCCGCTGGGTCCACCTCGGCCTCGGCCGCACGCGCTGCCTGCTGCGTTACGCGCCGCGCCGCGTGTGCTGCCCGGACTGCGGGGTACGCGTGGAGCGGGTTCCGCCCTGGGAGGGGCCCTGGGAGGGGCCCCTGGGAGGGGCCGTAGAGATACCAGTTCTATTGCCGAATGCTTCGAGTGACGGATGGAAAGATCCAGCCCCCCTGGGAGAGGGAGGGGCCGTAGAGATACCAGTTCTATTGCCGAATGCTTCGAGTGACGGATGGAAAGATCCAGCCCCCCTGGGAGGGAGGGGCCGTAGAGATACCAGTTCTATTGCCGAATGCTTCGAGTGACGGATGGAAAGATCCAGCCTGCTGGTAGCGAGACGGGGCGGTCGGTCGATTTTCGAAACGAGCGCGGATCGGGCGAAACGGGTGGGCAATGAGCTCGGTTGCTGTCGATTCCGGCTGGTCATTTCGAGGTTCGTGGCGTTTCGGGTAGATCGATGCGTCTTCGCGGGCGAGAGCGACGCGAGAAGGCGGCGCGAGATCGGGAATTGATCATCTCGCCGAAGGCGGATCACGACGAGTCGGAAAAAGCGATCGGTCGCCTCAGCGGTGGCCGGAACGTGCCGGGCGGGAAGTCGACGTTGAAGCAGCCTGAACGGAAAGCGACGCTCGCCGGGATGTACATCTTCATGACGTCGCGCACCTTGTCGCGGTAGGCGTCGCGCTCGGCCCTCGTCGAGGCGTGGATCAAGGGCTTGCGGCCGCTGACGCGCGGCGTCGACGGCCGGCCCCGCGGATCGGTCTCGAAGTGGCGTGACACCGGGCAGAACGTCCGCCCCTCGCGCCGCAGCTGTTCGGCGGTCTCTTCTTCGACCTCCTCGACCGCCTTGCGGATCAGCGTCTGGCGTCGGTGCGCGGGCATGTCGGCGAGGTGCGGCAGCGGCGTGATCTCGAGCGTGCGCCACACCATGAACTGCTTTGGATGCAGCCGCCGGTTGAACGGCCCGCCCGCCTCCCAGTAGCGCTCCCACTCGATGTCGAAGAACCGCAGCGTTTCGCCGAGCGCCTGCGCGCGGTACGTCGAGAAGAACGGCGAGCGGCGGGCCCTGTCGACGAGCCCGTCCTTCACCGGGTTCGTCAGCGCGTAGATCAGCTGCTGGAACGCCTTGTCGTCGTTGGCGCAGGGCGTGACGCGGGTGGGGCCGGCGTACAGATGCCCTTCGCGATCTCGCAGGCGATTCAAGTCGCGGGCGACCTTCGAGTGGAAGTTTCGCCAGAATTCGGGCAGCCCGGTGATGTCGCCGTCCTTGGCCGACGCCTCCTCGTGCTGGTGCGTGCTCGACAGCTCGAGGGCGTGTAGATTGATGGGCGAAAGCTCCAGCGCTCTGGCCGCGGCGGCGCCGACGACGTTGATCACGCTCGGTATCGGGACGATCGGGCTTTCCGGGTCGAGCGCCTCGGGCGGGCATCCCCGCGCCAGCAGCGGGTGCGCGGGATCGTGATTCGGTGCGAACGAAAACGTGCGGTCCACGGTCGTCTGCACGACCGCGTAGACGACATCGGGTTCGAACAGGCGGATGAGATTCGACACGAAACCTGAATCGGCCGTTTCGCAGAAAGGTTGCCGGAAAACGACTGCGACATCGGGAATGACGGATCGCCGCGGACCGGACTCGACCCTTCTGCCCGGCGCGGTGGCGCTTTTTCCGTCCCCGCGGGTCCAACAGCCATGAGACCCGCGCCGTACGCAATTCCGGCGGGTCGGGAGGATGCCATGAGCCGAACAACCTTGTGCCTGATCGCCCTTTGCACGGTCGCCCTGGCCGCGTCGCCCGCCGCGGCGCAGAAGAAGGCCGCGCCCCGCGCGCCGGCCGCCGAGTCCGAGCCGTGCACCTGCCCGGACGCCGCGCCCGCGGCCCCGATTCGCGAGGGTGGGCTCGCGGAGTGCACCGACGGCGTCGACAACGACCGGGACGGGCACCTCGACTGCACGGACCAGGACTGCGAGATCTACGCCGCCTGCATGCGCCCGACCGTCGCCGCGGAGCCCCCGCTCCCGCCGCCCATGGAGGGGAAGAGCTACAGCAACATGCGCGAGCTGAAACGGGATCTGCACGCCGGCGCGATCTCGGGGCGCGCCTTCTACCATTGGCAGATGACGATCCGTGCCTGGCGGGAGGCCGAGTTCGATCTCGCCAAGGCCGAGTACCGTGCCGGCCGGATCACCCAAGCCGAGTACCGGGCCCGCATCGCCGCGATCCGCTTGAAGTACGAGGGCTGACCCCCCTCCGGGCCTCCCCCCTGGCCTCGCTCCCCCGAGAGGTGTACTTTTTCTGTCCCATCGTCGTGCCCCGAGACACTAGAGGGAGGTGGGATTCGCGATGAAAAAGCTGCCGACCGACCGCGGAGCCGAGACCGGTCACCAGGCCGACCTCTCCCTGGCGCGGGAGGCGGCGGCCGGCGACGAGAAGGCGCGGCGGCAGCTCGTCGAGCGGCTCATGGATCGGGTGCGCAACACTGTCTACTACATGGCCGCCGGCCACGCGGACACCGAGGATCTCGCGCAGCTCACGTTCATCCAGCTGCTGAAGTCCATCGGCTCGTTCCGCGGGCAGAGCTCGCTGCAGTCCTGGGCCGCGCGGATCACGGCGCGGACCGTGATGCGCGAGATCCGCAAGACGCGCACCTACCAGAGCCGCTTCGTAGACGCCGCGGTCGTCGAGACCGAGATCGAGTCGGACCGGCGCGTCGACAACGAGGCGGACGAGCAGCGCGTCTCGGCGCGGATCGCGGTCGCGCTCGCGGAGCTGAAGCCCAAGTACAGGCAGACGCTCGTGCTCCGCCTCGTCGAAGAGTACGACCTCAAGGAGATCGCGGAGCTGATGGACACGAACGTCTACACGGTCCGGTATAGGCTCCGCGTCGGCCGCAAGAAGCTCGGCCGGCTCGTGCGCAGGGATCCTCTGCTCGCGGAAAAGTTCGAGGGGGTTCGGCGATGACGGTCGAGCTCCGAGAGTGCCAGGCGGTGCGGCAGCTCTGGGCCGAGGAGGCGCTCGGGCGCTCCCTCTCGGCGGAAGAGCTCGCCCTGCGCGAGCGGCACGTCGCCCGATGCGCCGCGTGCCGGGTCGAGAGCGAGGTCGTCGCGCGACTCAAGAACACGGATCGGCCGGGACCCAGATCGGAAGA
>JALNZK010000048.1 GCA_023229365.1 Pseudomonadota bacterium
CGCGGCATTGGATCTCTTCCTGGACCATCTCTCTCGGAGCAACAAGCACACTCGCTCCCGGCAGATCCCACGGTTCCTCCTCCAATTGGAAACCGTGGCAGCGCCCGGTTAACGCCTATGCCAATTCGCCCTCCCAGACGTCTAACCACGGATCTTTGTTATCAGTAAGGATCTGCACCATCGCGTACGTGTGCGCGGCATCGTAATACACTGATGCGCCAACGTCCGGGAAGAAGTCCTCTCCGAATCCGGAATCGACGTAATCAGTCAGCCAATTGGTGCACCATTTCATGGCGGTATGCGCATTCGCAGTTGACGAAAATGTCGTTGCTGCAAGGAATCCTATCGCGATGAACAGCATCGTGCTTCTTTTCAGTAGCGCGTTCATTCCGCCACCTCCTCTCCGGGCTCATCGACTCCAACGGAGATGTCCATGCCTGTCTCCCAGCCCGCCAGATGCCCGTCCGTCTTGCTCTCGAACTCTTCGCTCATGAGCGTGACGTCGGCGAAGCCGCCGACTCCGTCGGAGACGCGCCCGATCACGGCGCCCATCTCGGAGACGCCCGTGGGAACTCCGGAGAGCTTGCCGTCGGATTCAGAGATGAGCGCGCCTTCGTCGAGGACGCGGATCCCGGCGTAAGCGAAACCATGCTGGTAGTAGATGGCGGGCAGCACGATCTTGCGCTCGGATTCGGTTCCTTCTTTGGTGAGCTGAATCTCAGCGCGTGCCTGGACGAAACCCGTAACCGTCTGGATCGGCAGATCCGCCGACTGGACGGACAGGCTGATGGTCTCACCGGCTGGAAGATCCAGCGTTCCGAGATCGAGCGTTTCCGTTTTGTTGATCAAACCTCGGCACACGAGTCGCGCGGACAGAACGAAGTCCTCGGATGAAAGGTTCTCGGCTTCCACGACGAGATCATCGGGCAGGCTCTTGTCCGAATCTGTCGGCGTTCCCCAACGTGCGACGACCGGGTTCGTCGGGGCGCCTTCCGGGTCGGGTTCGACCTTCGTTTCGTCGACGAGGCCGTTCGCCGAAGAGACGGGCGACGCGGTCGTGCCGCCCGGGTCGCATCCGGCGGCGAATGTCGCCGCGAGCGCGGCGATGACCATGAGCAGAATCGTCCTGTGCATGTTGCCTCCGTTCGAGCGGCGATCGATTCGAAATGGATCCGCCGCTCGGCTCTTGGGCCCGACGCTGGGCCTTCCATCGGCGCGGAACGGTAGTGGAGATGGAGCTTCGACGGCGGGCTACGGCGGAGCGCGTTCCTCGATCCGCCGGCGATTTGATCTGTTGCCGTTATTTTCGCACAAATGGGGGGGGACTCCCCACCCTTTGTCAAACCTCACATGATGGTCATGCGACAGCCTCCGAGCGCGACCCGGCAGGTGCCCTGGTCGCGCGGCTGACGTCATAGGGAGAGTTCGTTTTCAGCATGGCGACGAGGATGCGAAGGAGTCGGTCGGAGACGGTCCGGAGCGCCCTGCCGTGGCTGTGCCCGCGCGCTCGTTGGGCTCGGTATACCTGACGGCTCGGCTCATCCCAGATCGAAGCGCAGCGCGCCCAGTGATAGAACGCGTTCCGCAACCGCTGGTTGCAGGCGTGACGCATGATGACGACGCGGCGTTTGCCGCTCTGGCGCGTGATTGGGGCGACCCCTCCCAAGGCGCGCAAGGCGTGGTAGTCTCTCTCCTCAAGAGGCTGCGAGGCCTCTGCGAGCATCGTGGCGGCGACGTTTCTCCCGACTCCTGGCAGGGATAAGAGGATCTCGACGTCGCGATGCTCGCGTCTTTCTGCATCCTGGTCGCCCGACGCCCCGACTTCGGACAAGAGCGAATCGATGCGCTTGGCGCAGTCCGCGCGCTGTGCGTGGACGAGACGCAGGCGCGGCAGGAGGAGCGCGACGTGAGCCCCCGCGGCCTCCACGGTGCCCGGCGCCACACGCAGCGGCGGCGCCTTCAGCTCTGCGAGCACCGCCTCGGGCGACAGCCGGCGGATGCGGTGCTCTCGCAAGAGACGCTGCACCCGACTCGTGCGCAGCTTCGCGGAATGGCCGGGCGTCGGGGCGAGCTCGAGCAAGGACCAGAACCACGGCTCGTCCGCGGAGGGACAGAGCCTGAGCGCCTGGGGCTGATACCTGAGGAGCTGCTCGCGCAGGCGGTTGGCCAGACGGTTCGCCTCTTCGCGTAGATCCTCATCCATGCGCGAGAGCTCGCGGAGTTGGATGACGTCCGGCGCATCGATTCGCGCCCGGTGGAAACAGTGCTCGTCGGTGCGCAACGAGTCGGCGAGTACGAACGCGTCTCTGCGGTCGTCCTTGGCGCCGGCGACGGTGTGCCGGTCTCGAAAGCGATCGAGCTGCTTCGGGTTGATCGCGAAGACCGGAAAGCCGCGCTCGATCAGGCTCTCGACCACGGCCCCTCGAGGGATCTCGATAGCCACCGCCGCGCGCTCCGGCTCGCCTCGCGCCAGTCGCGCCAGCCAGTCGAGGAGCTGCGCGATCGCCGAGCCGGTGTGCTCGATCACTCGCTCTTCTACGATCTCGGTGTCCGGGCCGATGACACAGACCTGATGGGCTTCCGTGGCCCAGTCGATGCCCACGAACAGACGGTACTCGGATGACATGCAGTCACCTCCTATCCGCCCCAGCCAACCGCGATGCGACATCACCCCTGTACCGGCGCTCGTAGCGCAACTCCCCACTGGACGTGCAACGCGGCCTCTCCACCGGGGTGCGGGTCCCCCCCAGGCGGCTCAGAGCGCAGGGGGTACAAGGCACTCCCGGTGGATTGGCCAGGACGAGAAGATCTTACAGAACTAGGAAAGAGTTTCTGCACCTAGAAAAGGTACAGGGGGTCAAGGGGTAAAGTGCGTTTGTTGGGTCAGCTGTGCAACCCAAAGCCGATCATCTCGACAGACTAGAATCATCAAAAACACCCGTCGTTTCGTGTGCTTCAAAAATGGGTTTTGGCGAGGAAGCGCCCGGGCGCGGAATCCCGTTCTCGTGTATATTCCGCCCGGGGAAGGGAGCGGTCGTGGCGGGCAAGAACGCGCCGGCGATGAAGAAGCTCATGATCACCGTCGCGGCCATGGGGCTCGCGGGCACGGTGTTCAGCTCCGTCATGCCCGACTTCCTGCACAACCAGCTCGGCGTCGAGGGCGACGTGCGCGGCGCGCTCGAGGTGCCCCGCGAGCTGCCCGGGCTCCTGCAGATAGTCCTCGTGGCGCTCGTCGCCGGGCTCGCGAAGTTCCGCTCGCTGACGCTCACGTTCGGGGTCGGCGCCGCGGCGTTCGTCGGCCTCGCGTTCGTCGGCGACAGCCTGCCGCTGTTCGTCGTCTTCATGGTGCTCTGGTCCGCGAGCGCGCACCTCTACATGCCGCTGCGCGACGCGGTCGCGATGGAGCTCGCGGGCAACGAGCGCCGCGGCTACGTCCTCGGCACGGCCGGCGCGTTCCGCGCGGTAGGCCTGATCGTCGGCACCGGGCTCGTGTGGCTCGTGCTCACGCAGCTCGAGCTGGGCTTCGAGACGCTCTTCCTCGCCACGGCGGCGCTGCTCGTCCTCGGCGCCTTGGCGAGCGAGCGGATCCCGGTCCTCCCGAGCGACACGCCCGCCGCCGGCACGAAGCGGCCGCGCGCCCTGCGGCTGTTCGTCGATCTCCTCGCGCGCCGGCCTTCGTATCGGCTCTACTACCTCCTGTCGGCGCTGTTCGGGGCGCGCAAGCAGATCTTCCTGACGTTCGCGCCGTGGCTGCTCGTGAGCGAGTACGGGCAGCGGGCGCCGCAGCTCGCGCTCGGCTTCGGGATCTCCGCCGCGGTCGGCATCGCGCTTCGTCCGCTGCTCGGCCGCTGGATCGACCGCAGCGGCGAGCGGTCGGTGATCGTCTCCGAGTCCGCCATGGTCGCCTGCATGTGCGCGGCCTACGCCGTGGTCCCGCTCGTCGCGCCGCGGGTCGTCGCGATCCCGGTGCTCTACGGGCTCTACGTGCTCGACGACATCCTCTTCTTCCTCTACATCGCCCGCACCACCTACCTGTCCCGCATCGCGCGCGACGTGCGCGAGGTGGCGCCGGCCGTGGCGCTCGGGGGGACGATCGACCACGTCGCCTCGATGCTCGTGCCGATCGGCGCCGGGATCATGTGGATCGCGATCGGGCCGTGGAGCGTGTTCCTCGCGGCGGCCGCGATCGCGCTCGCGAGCCTGCTCGCGGCGTTTGCCATGCCGCGCGAGCGCCGCGATAATGAGCCCGTGGGGGACCGATGACGATCTCCGCGCCGCCCGCCCTGGCGCTCGCCCTCGCCGCCGCTGCGGCCGGCGGGTGCTGGAGGACCGCCCCGGCCTCGGTCGACGACCCCGACGCGTCGGACGGCTGGGCCGGTCCCGACGCGGTCGGCGCCGAGGATCTCGGCGCCGAGGCGCTCGACGAGCCGCGGAACGTGCACGTGACCTGGCGCGGCGACACCGGCTCGTCGCTCACCTTCTCGTGGCGGACGCTGCGGCGGATCGGCTACACGCCCAGGCTGTGGATCGCGCCGGAGGACGACTGCGCTGGCGACGGCGGGATCGCCGCTTTGCCCATCGACCCCGCTCTCGCGCACACCGGCGGCGGCGACACCTACACGAACGAGGACGGCGTCGGCGTGGAGTGGATCGTCGAGGTGACCGGGCTCGAGCCGGACACCGAGTACGCCTACGCCGTCGGCACCTGGAGCTGGTTCGACCCGACGACCGGCCCAGAGGACGCGCGGCTCTCCCCGCTCCGGCGCGTGCGCACCGGGCCGCCGAGCGGCTCGGCCGCGCCCGTCACCTTCGCGGTCGGCGGCGACACGCAGGGCGGGGTGGCCAATCTGGCGGCGCACGCCGACGAGATCGCCGAAACCCCGGCGGCGTTCTGGCTCCTGACCGGCGACATGACGAGCTCGTCCACGCAGCTCCAGTGGAACACGTGGTTCGCGGCCGCCGCCCCGCTGCTCGACGCCGCGGTCGTCATGCCGGTCCCCGGCAACCACGAACTGTCGTACGGCACGTTCTACGGGCGGTTCGCGCTGCCGGCCGAGCCCGATCTCCAGCCGGGTCTCGGGGAGCACGCCTGGTCGTTCGACTACGGCAACGTCCACGTCGTCGGGCTCGACTCGACGGACGACGCCGACATGACGCCTATCGCGGCGTGGCTGGACGCGGATCTCGCCGCCGCGGCCGCGAACCCCGCGATCGACTGGAAGATCGTCGTCTTCCACCACCCCGCGTACTCGTCGTCCTCCCACGGCTGCACGGCGCGTGTGCTCGAGCACTGGGTGCCGATCTTCGACGCGCACGGCGTGGATCTCGCCTTCTCCGGGCACGACCACGACTACGAGCGGACGGTGCCGATCGCGGGCGGCGCGCACGCGCTCCCGGGCTTCGGCGTGACCTACATCGTCGCGGGCGGCCTGTTCGCGCCGCTGTACGCCTCGGGGGACTCGTGGTGGACCGCGTACTCGGAGAGCACGCACAGCTACGTCGTGGTCGACGTGGACGGCCCGGTCCTGCACCTGACCGCGATCGACCCCGAGGATCAGGCCGTGATCGACGAGCTGCTCCTCCAGAAGGAGGGGGGCTGATCGATCACTGGATCCCGGTCTTCTTGTCCTTCTTCTCCTTCTTCTTCTCCTTCTTCTCCTTGGACGTGAGCTTGGGCTTGTTCGACTTCGAGTCCCTCTTCTGATCCTTGTTCGCCATCTCGTTACCCTCCGTGCGCAATCGGATGACCGAGCGCCATCATACCGGATCGCGCGGCGGATCGCTCCGCGATTCCGTCGCCGGTCGTTTTCGAGTAGCGTCGTCTCGATGGCGGGCGCGGCAGGAGAGCGGGGCGGACGAAGCGGGGGCGGGGTGTCGCCCGGGCTCGCGGCCTCGGTCTATCTCGCCGCCCTGTACCTCCTCCACGCGCTCGCCCTGCGGATCGCGAACGCGGCGATCCTGCTCGACACGGGCGCCGCCTCGGTCACGGCGCTCGGCCCGCCGGTGTCGCTGCCGTTCCTCCTCGGCGAGGAGCTCGTCGTCGGCGCCGCGCTCGCGGGCGCGCTTTGGGCCGCGTGGCGAAGGCCGCTCCTGCGCGGGCTCTGGCTCGCCGCCTGCGGCGCCTACCTCCTCTTCCTCTCCGGGGAGCAGCTCGCGTTCAAGCTCTTCTTCACGCACGTCGACTACGTCCTCTACCAGGACTCCCACGACGTCGCCGGCCTGTTCGGCTCGATCGTCGGCACCCTCGACGGGTTCTTCTTCGTGAACGCCGCCCTCGCCCTGGCGATCCCGATCCTCGTCGCCGCGCCCTACCGCCCGCGCCCCGTGCTCGCCGCCGCGCGCTGGGTAGCGAGGCGTCCTTTGGCGGCGGCCGCCGTCGCGCTGCTCTGCCTCGGGCTGACGATCGCGCTCTCGGTCGCCGCCCCGCAGCACGGCCTGGACCGGCCGTTCCCGGTCGCGTTCGCCGCGTCGGTCCTCGCGGCCCGCGCCGAGGGGATCGCCGAGCGCCGCGCCATGGCCTCTCCCGCGCCACGCCCCGCGGCCGGCGGCCGGCCGGAGGTCGGCGCCACCCCGTCCGCGGACGAGCTCGCCGGGGTCCGCGCCGCGCTCGCCGCGCACGGCGGGAAGCTCAACGTCGTGTGGTACATGCTGGAGTCGACGTCGTTCCGCGAGACGACGCTCGACCCGGCGCAGCGGTACGACACCACGCCGTTCCTGAAGCGGCTCGCGGCGAAGAGCGTCCTCTTCACGCGGTACCACACCGGTGTCGCGGCGAGCACGCGCGCCTACTACTCGGTGCAGACCGGCCTCCACCCGTACATGGATCAGACAAGCGATCTCGCGAAGTACTCGCAGCTCGCCGTTCCCACGCTCATCGACGTCCTGCGCGGCGCCGGCTGGGCGACCGCGTTCTTCTCGAGCTCGGACGCGATGTTCGAGTCGCTCGACACGTTCCTCGCGGTGCGGAATTTCGACGCCTACATGGACAAGAACCTGGTGCCGCCCGAGAAGCGCGCCAGCGTGTCGATGGAGGCGTGGGGGGTCGACGAGGAGATCGTGATCGACGCGGCGCTCGAGTGGGTCGCGGCGACCCGCGCGGCCGGTCGGCCGTTCTTCCTGAGCTACAACGCCGTGGTGCCGCACCACCCGTTCAGCGTGCCGCCCGCGCACACCGGCCTGTACGACCTCGACTGGGGCGAGAAGATCCAGCGCGCCCGCTACCGCGCGTCGCTCCGGTACGCGGACTCGGCGCTCGAGAGGATGGTCCGCGGCCTCGAGCGGCTCGGCGCGCTCGAAGGCACGCTGCTCGTCGTGACCCCGGACCACGGCGAGGCGTTCGGCGATCTGCACAGGAAGAACTTCATGCACGCCGAGCACTGCTACGAGGAGGACACGCACATCTTCCTCCTCCTGCACAACCCGGAAGTCCTGGGCGCGCCGCTCGTCTCGCGGCGGCTCGGCTCGCACGTCGACATGTTCCCCACCCTGCTCGAGGCGCTCGGCGTCCGGCGCGAGCTCGACGTCGACGGTCAGAGCCTCATCGGCGCGGGCTGGGCCGAGCCGCCCCTCTACTGCTTCTCTCGCCGCCAGCTCGCGCTCCGCCGCGGTGATCTCAAGGCGATCGCGTCCCGCGAGAGCCGGGGCGTCGAGCTGTACGATCTCGCGGCCGATCCGGGCGAGCAGCGCGATCTCGCCGAAGGCCGCCCGGGGGAGGCCGCCGCGGCCAGGGACGAGCTCCTCAGATGGAAGGCCGAATCGGCGCGGAAGATGAGGGATCGCGTCGCCGCCGCCGGCCTCACCGACGAGGAGATCGGCGGTCGGGCGGCCGCGGGCCGGCAGAGGCTGTACGGCGGGGTGCGCCTCCGGATAGCCGCCGCCGCGATCTGCCCGAGCGCCGCGGCGTCGAGCTGCGAGGCGGCCGGCCGGCCGCCTCGTTTCGGCCGCGGACAACCGCTCGCGGTCTGGGTTCGGCTCGCGCGCGCCGCGCGGACGAGCGTGCGGGTCGAGGCGTTCGCGCCGGGCGGCAAGCGCATCCACATGGAGACGCGGCCGCACGCGGGCGGCGCCGAGGCGGTGATCGGCACCCTGCCCGGGGGCCTGTTCGCGGAGCCCGGCCGCTACAAGGTCAAGGTCGGCGTCGTCGAGTCGTACGCGGTCCACGACTCGCGGGTCATGGCGTTCGAGGTGGAGTAGCTCCGGCGCGCGACAAGGCGCAGCGTCACTTCAACCCGAGCTTCACGTCGATCCGCGGGCCGTCGCTCTTGCCGGCGCCGAAGCCGACCGAGAGGGTGCCGTTCTCCACGCCGGCGAGCTTCTTCAGCGCCTTCCAGTCGCCTATGCGGGCGAATGTCCTGCCGTCGAAGCCGAGCATCGCGGTGTCCGGGGTGACGTACAGGTACACGTCGCGCGTGAACACGATCGCGTTCTCGCCCGCCTCGAGCTTCGCGAACGGCACATCGATCGCCAGATGGAGAGGGACTTTCTCGCCGGCCTTGATGTGCACGATCATCGGCCCCGGCCCCTTGGCCGCGCCGTCTACCCCGCCGGACGCGATCTGCGGCAGCTCGTCGAGCGAGAACGTCTTCACCGTGGTCGTGTCGAGCGTCCGGATCCCCGAGCATCCCGCCGCGCAGAGCAGCAGGGCGAGCGCAACCGTCTTCATCACGCGCATTTCGTTCTCCGTTCTCTTTCCGTCGGTTTTCCAGAGAACAGCGCGGGCGATCAACCTATTCCCCTGTGGCACGCGGATTGCTGTGATATTCCTGTGGCGCCCGCTGGGCGCGGAAAAACGGCGGTCCCGATGTCGCAACGCCCGCACACCTGTGGCGAGAAGAACACAGTGGAGCCCCTCGGCCGGGGGTCGTTACAGCTCCACTGTCTCGTTCTCGCGCTCCTCGTCTCGACCTCGGCTTCGGCCGGAAAGCTCGACGACGTGCGCGACGCGACCGACGACGGCAGCGGCGGTTCTGGAAACGACGCCTCTGGCGATTCCTCCGGCGACGACTCCGGCGACGACTCCGGCGACGGGCTCGCCGAGGCGGTGGGCGCTGCGTTCATGGACGCGATCGCCGCCGCCGCGGCCGAGCGGGCCGGTCGCGTCCGGTTCGCGCCGTACCCGTACGCCGAGGGACACGGCGGCTGGGTCGTCCCCGAGCCGACGGCGGACGACGAGGCGGCGACCGCGCCCGAGGGACCCGCGGTGTTGCCGCGCGTGTCGTTCCGTTTCTCCCTCGACGACGCCTACGCTTGGGAGCGGGTGCACCGCCCCGCGATCGTCCTCGCGCTCGACACCTCGAGCGGCGTCGGCCTGCGCGCAGACTACACCAACTACGTCGAGCGGCTCCCGGCGGGCCGGCTCGACTATCTCGGCATCGGCACCTTGGACGCGATGTTCCGCATGCTGGACGCCCGGCGCGCCGCCTTGTATCTCGGCCTGGGTTGGCGTTACCTCGTGGATCCGTCGGCCCGCGGGGCCGCGCTCGTCAACGGCTTCAACAGCCTGCTCTCGCTCGACGTCTTCCCGGTTCGCCCGATCGTCCTCTCCGCGATCGCCGAGGGCGGCAACCTCGGCGCGGCCGGTTTCTTCCACGGCCGCCTCACGTTCGGTGCGCTCGTCCAGCGCCTGGAGATCTTCGCCGGATACGACGCCGTGGTCTTCGGAACCGGCGACGAAAATCCGATCGTCTTCCACGGCCCGGTCGTCGGGATCCGCGGCTGGTTGTGATCCCCAAAGTTGTGTAAGATTCCGCTCGTGTCGGCTCGTCTCAAGACCGGACAAGTCCTCGAGGACAAATACACCATCGTGCGCCAGGTCGGCGGCGGCGGCATGGGGATCGTCTACGAGGCCGAGCACATGGCGCTCAACGTGCGCGTCGCCATCAAGGTGCTGCACCCCACCGAGGCCGACGATCCGAACGTGCTCGCGCGGTTCAAGGCCGAGGCGCGCTCCGCCGCCGGGATCCGTCACCGCAACGTCGTCGACGTGACCGACTTCGGCCTGACTCCCGACAGGCGGCCGTTCTTCGTGATGGAGTACCTCACCGGCGAGTCGCTCGCGGACAGGCTCGACCGGCGGAAGGCGCTCAACGAGCGCGAGGCGGTCGAGATCACGGATCAGATCCTGAGCGGCCTCGCCGCGGCGCACAAGAAGGGGATCATCCACCGGGATCTGAAGCCGGAGAACGTGTGGCTCGCAAAGGGCGAGGACGGCGCGGAGACCGTGAAGCTGCTCGACTTCGGCATCGCCAAGATCGTCGGCAGCTCGGTGGCGAGCCGCAACGTTCCCACCGTCGAGCTCTCGTCCCGCCCGACGACGCAGCAGGGCATCGTGCTCGGCACGCCGGGGTACATGGCGCCCGAGTCGATCACGGTCGGCGGCGGCTCGGACGCGCGCTCGGATCTTTTCGCGGTCGGCGTGCTCCTCTACGAGATGATCGTCGGGCGCAGGCCGTTCAACGGCGTCACGGTGCACGAGATCATGATGTCCACGGCTACGGATCCGGTGCCGCAGCCGAGCGTCCTGAAGCCGGAGATCTCCCCCGCCATGGAGAGGCTCATCCTGACGTCGCTCGCCAAGGAGCCCTGCGACCGCTTCCAGTCCGCGGAGGAGTTCCTGCGCCACCTCACGGCCGCCGCGGTCGGGCGGATCCCGGACAACGCGCGGCCCTGCGTGACGCGCGTCGGCATGCCTTCGGTCATCCCGCCGGCGGCGCTCAAGCGCGTGAAGATGAAGCTCCCGGATCCCGTGGCCGAGCTGTCGAGGAGCAGATCTGGAGACGCCCTCCGGCGCTCCGGGCTCTCGTCGAGCCGCACGGATCTCGGCCTTCGGCAGTCCGCGACGGCAGGACCGCGGCCCGAGCTTCGGCGCAGCCGCGAGCTGTCCCGCTCGGCTATCGAGCGCGGCGGCTTGTCGAAGACCGGCGATCGCGGGGCGCACAAGAAGAGCAGACGCCGTCTCTCCTTGCCGATCTCGCCGTTCGCCATCGTCCTGCTCCTCGGCCTCGGTGCGGCGTTCTACTTCCTCTACCTGCGCGACGGGCCGTGGCGCGAGATCGGCCACGAGGAAGCGTGGAAGCTGAACGGCCGCACCCCGGCGGGGGCGTCCGCGGACCCGGGCACCGAGGCGTTCTCGGCCAAGGCCTCGTCCTCGGCTTCCGAGGAGAAGGCGACGGGCGGGACCGTCACCATCTGGATCGACGTCGAACCGGTCGAGGCGCACTTGACGTTGAACGGATCGCCGATCGCCGATCGTCCGTTCACGGTGCCGAGGGGCGACGCCCCTATCCAGCTGCGCGCCACGGCGCCCGGCAAGGAGCCGCTCACGGTCGACGTCGTGCCCGATCGGGATCGCACGGTCCAGATCCGCCTGAGACCGTCCGGCGGGAAGCCGAACTAGGCGCGCGTCACCGCGCCCTCCTCCACCGCGAAGTCCACCCGCTCCCCGGCGACGACGACGTGCTTCCTGTGCGTCGTCGTGATGAACACCTGCCCGCCGACGCCGGCGAGGAACGCGAGCAGGCTCTCGTTGCGCGCGTCGTCGAGCTCGGAGGAGACGTCGTCGAGCAGCATGAGCGGCGTGCGCCCGGTCGCCGCGGCGAGCGCCCGCGTCTCGGCGATCTTCGCCGCGAGCACCGCGGTGCGCTGTTGCCCTTGTGAGGCGAAGCGCCGCGCGCTGCGTCCCTTGATCTCGATCTCGAGGTCGTCCGTGTGCGGCCCGGCCGAGGTGAACCCGCGGGCGAGGTCCCCTCTCCTTTCGTCCGCCAGCTTCGCCGCGAGCGCCGCTTCGTCCCGGACGCTCGGCGCGTAGGAGATCGAGCCGCCGCTCTCGAGCGACACCTCCGCGAGCGCTTCTGAGAAGAGCGGGGCGAGCTTGTCCGTGAACCGGTCCCGCGCGGCGACGATCCTCGCCCCGTGGGACGCGAGCTGCGCCTCGAACGCCTCGATGGAACGCTCGTCCGGTCTCTCGGCCTTGAGGAGCCGGTTGCGGCTCGCGAGGGCGCGCAGGTACGCGCGGTGCTCGGCCGGGTAGGTCCGGTCCGCTTGGTAGAGCGCGCGGTCGACGAACCGCCGTCGCGCATCCGGTCCGCCCTGCACGAGCTCCATGTGCCCCGGGTGGAACAGCACCATGGGGAGGTCGCGGAAGTGCCCGCCGTCCGCCCGCGGCGCCTTGCCGTCGACGCGAGCGCGGCGCCCGCGCTCACTGATGATCACCTCGCACCGCAGCCCCGCGGCGGCGCCGCCGAACACGCCCGAGACCCCGGCCTCGGCCGCGCCGTGCCGCACGAGATCGCGGCTCGTCGTCGTCCTGAAGGAGCGCAGCGCGCCGATCAGGTAGATCGCCTCGACGAGGTTCGTCTTGCCGCTGCCGTTGCGCCCGGAGACGACGTTGAACCTCGGCCCCGGCTCGATCGAGAGGCGCGAGATGTTCCTGAACTCCGTGAGGGAGAGCGCCTCGAGCTGGACGGTCGGCAGCGGCACGTGGCCTTCGCGCCGCCGGCTCAGATGCGCATCGGCATGATGACGCCGACGAAGCAGCCCACCGCGTCGCGCACCACCGCCGGATCGAGCGGGCCGGACAGCTCGACGTGGACCTCGTCGTCGGTGAGGACGCCGAGCACGTCGATGAAGTAACGGGCATTGAAGCCGATCTCGAGCTCCGTGCCCTCGTAACCGACGTCGACGAGCTCCGAGCTCTCGCCCACCGCCGGGTTGTCGGTGGAGATCTCGAGCGCGCCCTCGCCGAGGGAGAACTTGACCCCGAGCGTGCGCTCCGCCGAGACGACCGACACGCGGCGCAGCGCCTCGAGCATCGCCGTCCGCGAGGCGATGATCTTCTTCTCGAGTCCCCGCGGGATGACCTGATCGTACGGCGGGAACTCGGCCTCGATCAATTTGCTCGAGAGCACGAACTCGGCGATCTGCGCGGCCGCGCCCTCGGCCGCCCGCTCGATCTCGACCTCGCGGCGAACGAACAGGGAGCCCTCGCTCGTCCCGATCTGGACCGGCCCCTCCCGCACGTCGAGGAGCCGCTTCAGCTCCAGGACGCCGCGGTTCGGAAGGACGAAAGAGAAGTTGTAGAAGCCGCTCTCCTCGGTCTTGTATTCGGCCTTCGACAGCCGGTGCCCGTCCGTCGTCACCATGCGCAGCACCTTGCCGTCGCCCTGGAAAAGGGCGCCGTTGAGGTGCGGCCTGGTTTCGTCGCTGGATATCGAGAACGACGTGCGCTCGATCATGTCGAGGACGAGCGCCGCCTCGATGGTGATGAACTCGATCCCGGAAGAGTCCGGCATGTGCGGAAAGTCCTCGGCAGGCAGCCCGAGGAGCTTGAACTTCGAGCGCCCGCTCGTGATCTCGACCGACTCCTCGTGCGACTTGAGCGTGATGTCGCCCTCGGGCATGGCGCGCACGACCTCGTAAAGCGTCTTCGCCGGCAGCGTCACGGCGCCGCCCTTCACGACCCGCGCCGGGAGGGATCCTCCGACCGACACGTTCAGATCCGTTGCCGAGAGCTGCACCATCTTCGCGCCTTCGGCGGTGATGAGCACGTTCGACAGGATCTGCATCGAGCTCTTGCGATCTGCGATGGTCGTGGTCCTCGCCAAGGCCGAGGCGAGGCTCTGTTTCGAGAGGGTTATTTCCATGAACGACCCATCCTTGCGTTTCGGGATGCCATCCGGGTTCCACCCTTCTTACCAAAAGAACCCTTATTTAAAAACTAGAAGTCGTAGGGGCTGTGAAAATGTGAAAAGAAGGCGTTGGGTCAACCAGCGAGCCGTTTTGGGAAGAAACGAAAACAGTGAATAGAAAGAGGGGACGGCGACGGCGGACGAGACCAGGGAGATAGTCACAGGTAAACAACGGGAAAACAGAGGGGTTCTTCAACATGGTTTTCAACAGCGTCGGGCCGGGCGGGGAAGGGGACGACAGGTTCGAGCTGATCTCCCCGTTCGAGCCCCGCGGCGACCAACCCGCGGCGATCGAGAAGCTCGTGCGGGGCTTCGACGAGGGGATCGCCAACCAGGTGCTGCTCGGGATCACCGGCTCCGGAAAGACGTTCACGATCGCCAAGGTCATCGAGCAGCTCGGGCGCCCGGCGCTCGTCCTCGCCCACAACAAGACGCTCGCGGCACAGCTGTACTCCGAGTTTCGATCGCTCTTTCCGAACAACGCGGTCGAGTACTTCGTGAGCTACTACGACTACTACCAACCCGAAGCATACGTGCCATCGACGAACACTTACATTGAAAAGGACGCGTCGATCAACGAGCGGATCGACAGGCTCCGCCACTCCGCGACGCGATCGCTGCTCACAAGACGCGACACGATCATCGTGGCGTCCGTGTCGTGCATCTACGGCATCGGGTCGGCCGAGGACTACGGCGCGATGCTGATCCGCCTGGGCGTCGGCGATCACCTCGGGCGCGAGGAGCTGGTGCGCCGGCTCGTCGACGTGCAGTACTCCCGCAATGACGTCGACTTCGCGCGGGGGACTTTCCGCGTGCGAGGAGACGTCGTCGAGATCTTTCCGGTTTACGAGGACGAGCGCGCCGTGCGCGTGGAGCTGTTCGGCGACGAGATCGAGCGCCTGAGCGAGATCGATCCGCTGCGGGGCGAGGTGGTAAGGCGCGTGGAGCGCGCCGTTTTGTTCCCGGGATCGCACTACGTCGCGCCGACCGAGAAGCTGCGCGCGGCGATCGAGAGGATCCGCGAGGAGCTCCGGGAGCGGCTCGCGGAGCTCGCGGCGTCCTGCAAGCTCGTCGAGAAGCAGCGGCTCGAGGAGCGCACGATGTACGATCTCGAGCGGCTCGAGCAGCTCGGGCACTGCCCGGGGATCGAGAACTACTCGCGCCACATCGCCGGGCGCGCCGCCGGCGAGCCGGCCTCCACGCTGCTCGACTACTTCCCGGAGGACTTCGTCACGTTCATCGACGAGAGCCACCAGACCGTGCCGCAGATCGGCGCGATGAGCCGCGGCGATCGCGCCCGCAAGGAGACGCTCGTCGAGTTCGGCTTCCGCCTGCCGTCCGCCATCGACAACCGGCCGCTCTCGTTCGAGGAGTTCGAGGCGCGCGTCGGGCAGGTGTGCTTCGTGTCGGCCACGCCGGCCGAGCACGAGCTGCAGAAGGCCGCGGGCGAGATCGCGGAGCAGGTGATCCGGCCCACGGGGCTCATGGATCCCGTCGTCGAGGTGCGGCGGGCGGTCGGCCAGGTGGACGATCTGCTCGGCGAGGTCCGCGCGCGCGCGGAGAGGGGCCAGCGGGTGCTCGTCACGACGCTCACGAAGCGGATGGCCGAGGAGCTCACCGAGTACTACGACGAGCTCGACGTGCGCGTGCGCTACCTGCACAGCGACATCGAGACGATGGAGCGGACGGAGCTCCTCCGGGCGCTGCGCGCCGGCGACTACGACGTGCTCGTCGGGATCAACCTCCTGCGCGAAGGGCTCGATCTGCCCGAGGTGTCGCTCGTCGCGATCCTCGACGCCGACAAGGAGGGGTTCCTGCGCTCCGCGCGGTCGCTCATCCAGACGATCGGGCGGGCGGCGCGAAACGTCGACGGCGCCGTGATCATGTACGCGGAGAGGATGACCCCGTCGATGCAGGAGGCGATCCGGATCACCCGGGAGCGCCGCGCGAGGCAGGAGGCGTACAACGCGGAGCACGGGATCACGCCGACCACGATCCAGAAGGCGATCGACGAGATCGGCCCGGGGGCGGCGAGCGCCGACTACGCGCCGCTCTCTCGGAGATCGGAGCGCGGGGAGATCGCCGGCGATCCCAAGGCGTCCGCCGAGGCGCTGCGGGAGGAGATGCTCGAGGCGGCGGCGGCGTTGGACTTCGAGCGCGCGGCGGCGCTCCGGGATCGGCTGCTCGGGTTGTGCGAGGAGCACGGGATCAAGCTGCGGGGCTCCAAGGGGAGATCCGGCGGCGGCGGGCGCGGCGGGCGGCGGCGGTGAGCGAGGATTGGATGAATCGCCCGGGATCGGGTACTGCTTGTCGACGGCCGGAGAGTTGAGCCCGCTTTTTTCAGGGAGGGATCGATGGACAGGAAGGCAATCGCGGCGGCGGTGATCGCGGCGGCGCTCGCGATGGCGGGTCGCGCCTTGGCGGAGGAGAAGGCCGCGGAGAGCGCGAAGGAGCCCGAACGCGCGGCGCCCGGCGAGGAGGCGGCACCGGCCGAGCCGAAGGACTACCAGTTCTTGACCGGGCTCGACTTCTCGTATTGGGCCGTCGACGAGGGGACGACCGTGTGGGGACCCGGGATCACCGTCGGCTTCGTGCTGCTGCCCCGCCACCTCGAGATGGGCGTGACCGTGGGCGCGATGCTCGGCGGCCACCAGTACACGATCCCGGTCGAGCTGTCGTTCACCGTGCCTTTCTACGTGAAGGAGTGGCTCGCGCCGTACGTGAAGCTCGGCCCGACGGTCCTGACGGACAAGGTGCAGGAGGAGACGACGTACGACCTCGCCGTGTCGTTCGGCGCCGGGCTCGAGTTCCTCCCGGTCGGGTTCGATTGGGGACTGTACGTCGGCGGCGACTACAACGTGCGCACCCTGCACGACGCCCGCCACCAGGGCGGCTTCACGATAGGCTTCCACTACCGCGTCTGAAAAAAAACCCCGCGGAGCTGATCCGCGGGGTCTGCCGCTGGTGCCTGGGGACGGAGTTGAACCGCCGACACGGGGATTTTCAGTCCCCTGCTCTACCGACTGAGCTACCCAGGCGGCCGGCTCGACTGAGTATCTTCACGTCTCTTTCGATGTCAATGAGGAATCTCGGGTGGAAGCGGGCCGCGCCCAGCCCTCCTCGCGGAGGCGATCGAAGTGTCGCTCGAGGCGCGCGCGTTGGGCCGCGATGTCGTCGAGCCGCTTGAGCTCGAGCGCGGCGCGGCGGCCGAACGGCGTCGGCTCGAGGAGGTAGGAGCAGGCGAGGGCGATCCGCGCGGCGGCGCGGCCCTCCGGACGGACCATGGCCGCGATCCCGTCCAGGAGCGCGATCACCCGGGAGCGGAGCTCGGCCACGCCTGGCGGTGCGAACGCCTGCCCGGCCGAGAGCGCCGCGAGCTCGGCGAAGATCCACGGATCGCGCAGCGCACCGCGGCCGATCATCACCGCCGCGGCGCCCGACGTCTCGAGCCGCGCGACGGCGGAACGCGCAGCGCAGACGTCGCCCGAGCCGATCACCGGGACGGGCAGCGCGACCGCGAGCTCGGCGACGAGCTCCCACCGCGCGAGGCGCGTGAACCCCTCGCGGGCGAGCCGCGGGTGGAGCGCGATCGCGTCGACCCCCTCCGATACGAGCGTGGCGGCGAACGCGAGCAGCTCGTCGAAGCGCCCGGAACCGGGGAGGCGCAGCTTGACCGTGAGCGTCCCCGGCCAACGGCGGCGGACCGCGCGCACGATGGCTGCGGCGACGCCCGTGTCCGCGAGGAGCGAAGCGCCGGCGCCCGAGCGACGGATCCGCGGCGCGGCGCAGCCCATGTTGATGTCGATGCCGTCGGGCGTGATCAGGCGCAGCAGCCGCGCGACCGCGTCGTCCACATCGTCGTGGCGCGACGGCGCGATCTGCACGATGAGCGGCGGATCGCCCGGCTCGCGCCCGGCGTCGATCGGGATGCGGTGCGTCTCGTGGGCGCGGATCGCCGCCGGCGAGAGCATGGGCGCGTAGAAGAGCCCGCACCCGCCGAGGTCGCGGACGAGCGCGCGGAACGGCGGCTCGGTGAGCTCCGCGAGCGGCGCGAGGGCGAATGGCGGGATTACGTGTTTTCCGCCGACGACGAGCTTTCGCAACGCGACCTCCGGGTCGGATCCGCGTCGAGGGTGACGTAGATCGGGCAGAGTGGGAAGGAGAAGATCGGGCCGATCGGTCGGATCGGCAGAATCGGCCGGATCAATCCGGATCCATGGAACCCTCGCGTCCGGCTTGCTTGTCCGGCTTGCTTGTTGTCGCGCCCTGCCCGGGATGGTAGGTTTTTAGCGTGACGACCGCGGCCCGCATCGTATCGCGCACCTGCTCCAAGTGCGGCGCCTCCTATGAGGGCGCGGCGATGTTCTGCCCGGTCGACGGCACGCGCCTGTCCGGCGACAAGTGGGACGACGACGACCGCTGCGCCCCGATCCCGCCCGAGATCGACCCGTTCCTCGACCGCGTGATCCAGGGCCGCTACCGCGTAATAGAGCGGATCGGCGAGGGCGGCATGGGTGTGGTCTACGTCGCCGAGCACGTCGAGATCGAGAAGCGGGTCGCGCTCAAGGTGCTGCGCGACGACTTCTCGAAGCGGCCGGAGGTCGTCGAGCGGTTCCGCCAGGAGGCGCGCTCGGCGAGCAAGGTCGGCAACGCGCACATCGTCGACGTCACTGACTTCGGCACGCTCGAGGAGGGCGGTGTCTACTTCGCGATGGAGCTCCTGAGCGGCCGCGGCCTGAACGAGGTCTGCCGCGGTACGCCGGTACCGCTGGAACGCGCCGTTCCCATCATCGACCAGATCGCGCGGGCGCTGCAGGCCGCGCACGGAAAGGGGATCGTCCACCGCGATCTGAAGCCCGAGAACATCTTCCTGATCGAACGCGACGGCAACGCCGATTTCGTCAAGATCCTGGACTTCGGAATCGCCAAGATCTCGGACCGCGACTCCGAGGGGAAGCGGCTCACGAAGACCGGCATGATCTTCGGCACGCCCGAGTACATGTCGCCCGAACAGGCCGCGGGGCGAACGCTGAACCACCAGGTCGACATCTACGCGCTCGGGTGCATCATGTTCGAGCTGTTCACCGGCCGCGTGCCGTACGACGGCGACTCGTTCATGGCCGTGCTGACGCAGCACATGTTCGAGCCGATACCGATCCTCGAGGAGGTGAACCCCGAGACCGACGTGCCGCCGTCCGTGCGCGCCGTGGTGTACAAGGCGATGGCCAAGGAGACCGCGGACCGCTACGGGCAGATGGACGATCTGCGCGCGGACCTCGAGCGGGCGCTCGGCGACGCGGACTACGTCGTCGATCACCCGAACCGCGAGAGCACGGTCCGCTTCTCCGTGACCAAGAAGAAGATCCCGCCCGAGAAGATCGAGACGCTGATGGACTGGGCGCCCCCCGCGGGGACCACGGGCAGCGCGAAGCGGAGGAGCCGGGCGCCGCTCGTCGTCGGCCTGATCGTCGTGCTCCTCCTCGCGGCCGGGGGGATCGGCGCGTACATGGCCGGCCTGTTCGGTGGCCGGGGGCGCGGCCCGGAGCCTGCCGCCGGCGGCGCGGCGGGCGTTGCGGGCGCGGCGGGGGCCGCGGCGATCGAAGACGCGACGAAGGGCTCGACCGGAGACGTCGACGCCTCGCACAAAGCGGCGGACGACACGGCGGCGGTGGGATCGCCGCTCCAGGGCGCGCCCGCGCCGGCGAAGATCGAGGTGCACGTCTCCTCGGATCCCGAAGGCGCCGTGGTGTTCGTCGAGGGCATGGGGCAGGTGTGCTCCGCCGCGCCGTGCACCGTCGCGCTCGAGGGCGGTGCGCCGGTCCGGATCTCGGCGAAGAACGGCGACCGCGAGGAGAGGACCGCGTTCACCCCGTCCGAGGAGAACCGGGAGATCAAGTTCGATCTGCGGCCCAAGGGCGGCGGCAAGAAGCCCAAGGGCGGATCGGGCGGCGGCGCAGGCGGGGCGAGCGCGGGAAAGGAACCGCAGCAGGGCGGCTCGGGCCTCAAGATCCCCGATCTCTTCAAGAACAACTAGGGCTTCGCGCGATCGGCGGCGTCGCAGCGCGCGAGCTCTGCGCGCAACGCCGTGAGCTCGGCGTCGATAGGCGCGAGCACGAGGCCGGCGTCCGAATAGGCGAGGGCCTGATCCCGCCGGCCGAGCCTGCGGGCGAGGCGTGCCATCGAGGAGAAGATGCGCGGATCCGCGAAGTGCGAGAGCTCGAGCGCCTCGTGTCCCTCGCGTTCCGCGCGCTCTGCGAGCGCGGGATTCAGCGCGGTCGAGGCGCGGGACGCGAGCTCGGCGAAACAGGACTTGAGCTCCGCGTCGCCCGGGGCGGACGAGATCGCGTTGACGACGAGCTCGAGCGCCTCGGCCTCCTTTCCGAAGGAGAAAAGAAAGCGCGCCCGGTGTGCGAGGTACTCGGGGGAGGCGTCGCCGAGCGACTTGGCCACGCGCGCCAGCGCCGCGGCGGCCGCGGCCTCGTCCCCGATCGCGGAGGAGGCGCGCAGCTCGAGCGCGTCGAGCGCCGCGGTGTTGGACGGCAACGACGTGTTCTTCCGCAGGGCGGCGATCATCTCGAGCGCCTCGTCGGTGCGCCCGAGCTCCACGAGCAGCTCGGCGCGGAACATCCTGGCCGTGACGGTCGCCGTGGCGGAGGAGATCGAGCCGTCGATCGCGGCGAGCGCGCCCGAGGCGTCGCTCCGGAACGCGAGCACCGCGGCGTTGAAGATCGCGGCGTCGCGCGAGGTGCCGCCCGGCGTGCGCGGGTAGGAGAGCTTGAGCGACTCTCCGTCGGAGGACGCGGAGGTCAGATCGAAGCTGACCCCGGAGAAGGTGCGCTCGAGGAACGCGGCCACGTCCGGCCGCACGTCCGTGAACCGGGTCGCGCCGCGGCCGATCGCGACGTAAAGCGCACCGGGCGCCTCGGTGCTGACGGGATCTATCTGGCGCCACGCCGCGCCGTCCCAGTACGTCGCCCACATGTGGTAGACCCAGAACCCGCCCGGCGACAGGTACAGGCCGGCGACGAGCCGCGTCGGCACGCCGTGGGCGCGCATCAGCGCTGCGAACAGCACCGAGTGCTCGGTGCAATCGCCGGTGCCCTGCGCGAGGGTGGTCGCCGCGTCCGCCATCGAGAAAGTCGGCCGCTTGTCCGGAAGGATCGCGTACACAAATCGTGAAACGATATTGGCCACGGAGACCGGATCCTTCCAGAAGGCGACGGGGTTCTGGATCAGCGCGGCGCGCGCGATGACCGGGGTCGCGTTCGCGCGGCGGATCTCGGGCAGCGATCCGGAACGTCCGCCGGACCGGAGGAACTGCAGCGCGCGGCGGATCTCGGGCGCGTCGGAGTCGATGTACGCGGCGGGCCGCGTGTCCTCCGAAACAGGAGGGTCCCTGCCGTCCGGTGCGCCGGGCGCGACGCGGAGCTCGATCTCGAGATCCCCGACGCGGGAGATCGCCTGGTTGCGCGGCTCTCCGAGGAAGGAGAACGTCGCCATCGGATCCGAGCCGCCCGAGACCGCGATGCGGAACACGGCGTGGGTCGCGAGGGAAGGCAGGCCGAGGTAGGAGCGCGACAGGAGCGACGACGACGGGGGCGTGGCGTCGGTCGGGAACGGCGGGAGCTCGGCGACGAGCGAGCGGAGCTGATGGAGCGACGGGTACTCCTCCTGGGCGATCCGCCCGTCCTCGACGACGAAGGCGCGGACGAGCGCGCGGCAGCCGTCGTCGCGCAGCGCCGAGACCCAGACGCCGCCCGTGGGCACGCCGTCGATCGGGACGACGACAGGTGCGGAGCGCGAGAAGGAGATCCGGACCGGCGCCGCGATCCCCGGATCGTAGTACGAGAGCTCGGCGTCCGGGGAGGCGCCGCCGCGCGCAATGGCGGAGAGATGGTCGGAGAGGCGCAGCCCGATAGTCTCGTCGCCCCGGAGCGCGACAGGCGACGGCGCGGTGGCGAGCGGATCGAAGATCGACGCGCGGGTTTCGTGGGCGCGATCGAAGCCCAGGCCGTTGAACCCCACGAGGGAGATCCGCGCGAGCATCGGATCGAGCGTCGCGAACAGGCCGCGCAGGAGAGCGCCGGAGTCGCGCTCGGTGAGCTCGGCGCGGATCGTCGTCAGGTCGTAGTCGAGCGGCCCAGCGCGCAGGCGGCGCGAGAGGAGCGATACGATCTGGAGCTCTTCCCCGAACGGGCCGAAGCGGTGCTCGCGGATCCGCACCTCGCGGCCGACGTAGGCGCCGTCGACGTAGACTCGGTAGACGGCGTGAAGGGGCGGGGTCTCGCCGCAAGAGCTCGATGGTGACGGCGGCTCGGGCGGAGGACTCGGCGTCGCGGGGCTCGTCGCGGGGAGCGTCGCCGGCCCGCAGGCGGAGAGCGCGGCGAAAAGGGGGAGAAGCGCGATCCGCAGGCGCCGCACGCGTCACCTCACGAGGGAGTACAGCAGCACGATAGGCGCGCCGAACATCAGGGCGTCGAGGCGATCGAGCACGCCGCCGTGGCCGGGGATGAGCCGCCCGGAGTCCTTCACCCCGAAGCCGCGTTTGACGAGCGACTCGGCGAGATCCCCGAGCTGACCGCAAACCGAGAGCGGCACGCCGAGCGCGACGATCTCCCACCAAAGGAGATCCGGGAGCGCGACGAGCTTGAACGCGGCGACCGCGGCCACCGTGCCCGCGACCCCGCCGAACGCGCCGGCCCAGGTCTTGCCCGGGCTGACGCGCGGGGCGAGCTTCCGCTTTCCGAGAAGCCGACCGAACGCGTACGCGAACGTGTCGCTCGCGACGATCCCGAGGACGAGGAGGAGGATCCAGGTGCGGCCGGTCTCCGCCGCCGGGCCCGCCGGCGGCAGCGCGACCGATGTCATCGGATGGAGCAGGGAGATCGATCCGAGCAGGGCGCCGCAGTAGGTCGCCCCGAACGCGGCGAACGCGGCGCGGGAGGTCGCAACCGAGGTCTCGGCCCTCGCCGAGAGCGCGAGGCCGAGCAGGAGAGAGACCGGCGCGATCGCGAGGAGCGCCGCGAGGGGCGCGGCCGGGACGACGAACGCGAGGGAGACCGCGGCCGACGAGAGGGCGGCGAGCAGGGCGACCGCGATCCTGGACCAGAGCGGGCGGCCCGGCCCGGAGATCGCGGCGAGCTCGAGCCCGGCGAGGAAGGCGACGAGCGCGAGGGAGAGCGCGATCGACCACGCCGGGCCCCGGAGCACCAGGATCGTGACGACCGCGACGAGAAGCGAGCCGGAGATGAGCCTTTTCGCCAGGTTGGACATCACTTCCCCACGGCGCCGAAGCGGCGGTTGCGGCCGGAGAAGCCGGCGAGCGCGGCGTCGAGATCCTCCTCGGAGAAGTCCGGCCACAGGACGTCGCAGAAGTACAGCTCCGCGTACGCGAGCCCCCACAGGAGGAAGTTGGAGATCCGGAGCTCGCCGGATGTCCGGATGAGGAGATCGACCGCCCCGAGCGGGGCGGACCAGAGGTGCTTCGCGAAGGTATCGAGATCGATGCACGCCGGGTCGAGCGCGCCTGTCGAGACAAGGGTCGCAACCGTTTTTGCGGCCGCAACGATCTCTTCCTGGCCGCCGTAGGAGAGGGCGAGGCAGAGCGTCATGCCGGTGTTGCCGGAGGATTCGGAGAGGAGCGCCTCGAGCGCCCTTCTCGGAGAGTCGGGGAGCGACGCGATATCGCCGATCGCCACGAGGCGGATCCCGTTGTCGAGGATCGTCCGGCGCTCCGACTTGAGGTACTCGCCGAGGAGCGCCATGAGCGCCTGGACCTCGAGGGACGGGCGGACCCAGTTCTGTGAGGAGAACGCAAACAGAGTCAGAAAGGAGATCCCGCGCTTGCGGCATGCGGTCACGATGCGATCGACCGCCTTCGCCCCCTCCCGGTGACCGGCCACGCGCGGGAGGCCGCGGGACCGGGCCCAGCGTCCGTTCCCGTCCATGATGATTCCCACGTGTTTGGGGAGGGCGCGCGGTGGTTCGACCATGGTGGAAGGATCTATCACGAAGATCTTTACCGGAAAAGGGCGCGCGTTCATATTGAGCGGGGGAAGAAGGAGCGCGAATGCCAGCCGAAGATCTGTACCGAATCCTCGGGGTCGAGAGGAACGCGACCGAGGCCGACATCAAGAAGACGTACCGGCGGCTGGCGCGAGAGCTCCACCCGGACAAGAACAAGGGGAACAAGGAGTCCGAGGAGCGGTTCAAGAAGGTCTCGGCCGCGTACGCCGTGCTCGGTAACGCCGACAAGCGGAAACTCTACGACAAGTACGGCATCGATGGGCTCCGTGACGGGTTCGACCCGAAGATGTGGGAGCAGGCGCAAGGGTTCGGGAGGCGGTCCGGCGGAGCGGAGGGGCCGGTGGACTTCGGCGGCTTCACGGGGTTCGGCGGGATGGAGGATCTGTTCGAAACCCTGTTCGGGGGCGCGGCGCGGGGGGGAAGGGGGGCGGGGGGCGGGCGCCGGGTCGAGTGGCGGGCCGAGCCGCGGGGGAAGCCGGTCGAGACGCGCTCCCACATGGAGGTCGATCTCCTCGACGCCGTGCGCGGCCGGGAAATGCAGATCGTCGTCCCGATCGAAGGGGAACGACGCAGCCTGAAGGTCAAGCTCCCGCAGGGAATCGAGAGCGGGAAGAGCATCCGGCTGCGCGGGCAGGGGGGCGCCGCCGGGAGGCGGGGAGGGCGGGGCGATCTCATCATCGAGATCCAGGTTAAAGAAAACGATATCTACGCGAGGAAGGGGTTGGACCTCATCAAGAGGGAAGACGTCACCGTGGGACACGCGTTCTTCGGCGGACCGTTGAGCGTCGAGACGCCCTGGGGAAGGGGCAAGATCAACGTGCCCCCGGGGACCCGCGGGGGAAACCGGCTGCGAATCCGGGGGCATGGAGTGAGAAGCGGCGGCGAAGCCGGCGATCTGTACGTGCAAATCAACATCGTGCTGCCCGAGGCGCGGGACGAGGGGACCGAAGAGGCCGTGCGGAGCCTGGAGGCCCGCTACCCGGCGAGGTAGCGCCGTGTTTCACGTGAAGCGGGGCTCCGGGACCGCCGTTTCATGTGCAACGATTCCCCGTAACACATCGTAAATATTGGCATCTCTCTCCTTGTCAACACCTTGCGCACCTGATATCAACACCTTTGCCACAGGGTTTTGCGGGGCGGGGTATCATGCCTGACGACAAGAGCGAGCGGGACGAGCGCCGGGCCGTGGTCCTCCTCTCCGGGGGGATGGACTCGGCGGTGGTGCTCGCCATGGCGATCCGGCAGGGGTTCGCGGCGCACGCGCTGACCTTCCGCTACGGTCAGCGGCACGCGGTCGAGCTCGAGGCCGCGCGCACGGTCGCGACGGCGCTCGGGGCCGTGGAGCATCTCGTGATAGACCTCGACCTCGCACGCTTCGGCGGATCGGCGCTCACCTCGGCGGATCCGATCCCGAAAGGCGGAGCGGGAGCGATCCCCGCAACGTACGTTCCGGCGCGCAACGCGGTGTTCCTGGCGCTCGCCGCCTCGTTGGCCGAAGCGAGAGGCGCGCGCGACGTGTTCATCGGCGTGTCGGCGGTGGACTATTCGGGCTACCCGGATTGCCGCCCCGAGTTCATCCGCGCGTTCGAGGCCGCGCTGAACCTCGGCACGCGCGCGGGGGCGACCGGCACCCCTCTTCGCGTGCACGCGCCGCTGCTCGAGCTGTCCAAGGCGGACACGGTAAGAGCCGGTCTCGAGCTCGGCATCGACTTCGGGTTGACGCGCTCGTGCTACGATCCCGACGATCGCGGTGCGCCGTGCGGAGCCTGCGACGCCTGTCGATTGCGCGCGCTGGGATTCGACGGCGCCGGCGCTTCGGACCCGGTCGTCCGGCTGCGGAAACCGCGATGACCGAGACGATCCGGCTCTATTCGTTTTTCGTGTCCATCCAGGGAGAGTCGACGCGCGCCGGGCTGCCGTGCGCGTTCGTCCGGCTCGCCGGATGCCCGCTCGCGTGCGCCTTCTGCGACACCGTCCCGGCCCGCGACGCGGCCGGCATCGAGACCGGGATCCCCGAGATCGTCGCGCGCGTCCTAGCGGCGGGCCAGCGCCTCGTCGAGGTGACGGGCGGGGAGCCGCTCGCCCAGCCGGGCGCCATCCCGCTGCTCGCCGCGCTCGCCGACGCCGGGCTCGAGGTGATGCTCGAGACCTCGGGCGCGTTCCCGATCCGCGGCGTCGATCCCCGGGTGCGCGTCGTGATGGACATCAAGACCCCGGGGTCCGGCATGGCCGAGAGCTTCTGCGCAAAGAACCTCGACGCCCTCGTGCGCGGGCACCACGAGGTGAAGTTCGTTGTCACCTCGCGCGCCGACTTCGACTGGGCCGTCGCGCGCGTCCGCGGCGCCGGGCTCGCGGATCGCTGCGACCTGCTCGTCTCACCTGCGCACCCGCTCGTCGCGTACGCCGAGCTCGCGGAGTGGGTTCTCGCGAGCGGGTTGCCCTTGCGTTTTCAGCCCCAGCTGCACAGACTGATCTGGCCTGCGCCGCAGGCGGAGGAGCGATGAGCGATTCGGAGAAGAAGCCTTTGCGGCGCCCGCGCGTCTTCACGCTCGGCCACGGCGCGATGGGCATCGACGATCTCCTGCTCGTGCTCGAGCGATCCGCGATCCGGCTCATCGCGGACGTGCGGACCAACCCGGCGGCGGCGCGCCTGCCGTGGTTCGAGCGGCACGCGCTGGCGAGCGAGCTCGAACGGCACGGGCTCGCGTACAGGTGGTTCCGCGATCTCGGCGGCTGGCGATCCGCGGTCGGCGGAGAGGCGCAGCACACGGCGCTGAGCGACGAGAGCGAGCGGCGCTACGCGGCGGCGATGAACACGGTGGAGTTCGAGGTGCGCTGCACGGAGATCACCGGGCTCGCGGCGTCGACGAACGCGGCGATCCTGTGCGCCGAGGTCGATCCCGATCACTGCCACCGCCGCTTGCTCGCGGACAAGCTGTTCCTCATGGGCGTCCGCGTCGTGCACATCCTCGGGCGAGACGAGGCCCGCGACCACACGCTCCACCCGGATCTCGTCGTCGAGAACGGCGCGATCATCTACCGGGACCGGCAGCTCAAGCTGGTTTGAACGAAAAACAGTATCGCACAACGAAACGGTGACCAGAATGCAGCTCGCAGGCAGTTGGATGAGAGGCGTGAAGGAAGGGTTCGACCGCATCGGCGCGCGCCCGGAGATCGTCGCGAGCGCACTCGCGTCGCTCGAGACGTGGCTCGCGGATCCGCGGCTCCAGGGCTACCGGCCGTACATCGAGAAGCTCGCGACCGACGGCGCCCACGCCGAGCTGCTCGACAGCTTCTGGCGCATGATGCCGTTCGGGACCGGCGGCCGCCGCGGGCCGGTCGGGGTCGGGCCGAACAGGATCAACCCGTTCACGATCTGCCTCTCGGTCCAGGGACACTGCGAATACCTGCGCGCGGTCGGCACCGCGGATCAGAGCGTGGTCGTCGCCTACGACGTCCGCACGTTCTACGATCTCCGCGGGCGTTACGGCGGCGTGCACGGCGCCCTCGAGCGGCTCTCTTCGCGCGATCTCGCCCGCATGAGCGCCGAGGTGTACGCGGCGAACGGGGTGCGCGCGATCGTGGGCGGCCCGCTCGCCGACGAGGGCGACGCCCCCGCGACCTCGAGCTTCGTCTCCACGCCGGAGCTGTCGTTCCTCATCCGCGAGCTCGGCGCGAGCGGCGGGCTCAACGTCTCCGCGTCGCACAACCACCCCGACGACAACGGCGGCAAGTTCTACAACCGCGACGGCGGCCAGGAGGTGCCTCCGCACGACGAGCTCCTGCTGAACGCCGTGGAGGCCGTCGTCGACGTCCGCACGATGCCGTACGCCGAGGCCCGCCGCGAAGGACTGATCCAGTTCGTGCCCCCCGAGCTCCACGAGCGGTATCTCGGCGTGAACACCGCGTTGTGCCCGACCCGGTCGCGCTCGGCGCGCATCGCCTACACGCCCTTGTGCGGCACCGGCATGACGACGGTCCGCGAGGCGCTCGACAGGCTCGGCTTCGCGGTCTCGCTCGTGCCGGAGCAGGCGGTCTACGACGGCTCGTTCGCGAGCGTGCGGTATAGGATCGGCAACCCCGAGGTGCCCGAGTCGATGGACCGGCTCGCCGAGGTGGCGCGCGCCGAAGGATGCCACGTGGGGTTCGCGACCGATCCGGACGCGGATCGGCTCGGCATGATCGTGCCGGACGGGCGCGGCGGCTTCGAGCCGGTCGGCGGCAACAAGATCGGCGTGCTGATCCTCGAGTCGGTGCTCTCGATGCGGCGGCGCGCGGGGACGCTCCCGGCGCGGCCGATCTTCATCAACACGCTCGTCAGCTCCAGCCTGCAGCGGGAGATCGCGCGGCGCTACGGTTGCAAGATCGTGGGCGATCTCATGGTCGGATTCAAGTACATGGGCGACGTGCTCGGGCACCTCGAGAAGAGCGGGCGCTTCCCGCCCGGCGGCGCGGTGGCGGGGAAGGACTCGATCGAAGGAAGGCTCGAGGACTTCGTCTTCACGACCGAGGAGAGCCACGGCTACCTGCTCACGCCGCGGGTCCGCGACAAGGACGCCTGCGGCGCGGCGGTGCACCTCGCGGGGCTCGCGTCGGAGCTCGCCGACACCGGGCGCACGGCCCGCGGATACCTGCGCGACATCTACCGCGTGTACGGCTACCAGCGGAACGCGCTGCGCTCGCTCGTCATGGAGGGGATCGTCGGCCTCGAGCGGATCCGCCGCATCCAGGAGGTGCTGCGCGCTTCGCCGCCCGCGGAGATCGCCGGGCTCGCGGTGCGGCGCTTCGTCGACAACCACGTCGTCGGTGGACCGCTCGTGAGCGGCACCGACGCGGCGAACCGCAACGTCCTCCTGTTCGAGCTCGAGGGCGGGGAGGGCCGGGCGGTCCGGCTCGTCGTGCGGCCGTCCGGGACCGAGCCCAAGACGAAGATCTACGTCGAGGTCCCGTCGCGCAGGAGCCTCGGCGGGGTGCTCGCGGACGCGTCGCCTGAGGTGCTCGCGAGGTACTCCGACGCCGAGCTCGACCGCGACATGGACGAGGCCGACGCCGAGGCGGCGCGCATCGGCGACGCGTTCATCCGCTTCTGCCTCGGGAAGGAAGTGCTCGGTGACGCCTACCCGGCGATCCCGGACACGGCGCTCATGGTCTCGGATCTCGTCCCGGTCGATCACAAGATCCGCGTCGCGGTCGAGATCCTGCCGGAGCTCGGCCGGCGGGCCGTCGCCGGCGCGGACGCAGCGGCGATCGGCGCGTGGCTCGACGAGCGGCTCGCCCCGCTCGGCAAGGACGCGCGAGGGCTCGTGCGAAAGGCGGCGCTGGGGTGGATAGGCGCAGAGGAGTCGGCCAGCAGGCTCGACGCCTCGGCTGCCCAGGTTCTGCGATTGCTCTTCGACTGAGGAGACCTGCGAAAGCACACGTGCCGCGGCGGACGGCGGGACAGTCCGTTTTACTTTTTCGCTGCACGTCATAGGCAGGGCGCAAGAGACAAGAAATTGGCGGAAAGACGAGCGCCGCGCCGAGAGCGGCTCGGTGCTCGTGGTGCGAGGAGATCATGGATTCGACGACACGGCGCATCAGCGGGCTGATCGCGTGCCTCGCGGTGGCGGCGGCGTGGGTGGCGTGCGACCGCGGCGTCCTGCCGCTCGTCGCGCCGGAAGGACCCGAGCCGCTCGAACCGGCCGTAGACGGGGATATCGAAGCCGACCCGCCGCTCGATCTCGACGGCGTCTGGTCGCCGTCGGGCAAGTGGGGCGCCGACGGGGACATGGGCGGAGGCGGCTACAAGGGCGACGGCTGGAGCTGCCTGATCTGCGGCGATCCCGCGGCGGCGCGGCCCGCGGCGGTGGAGGTGGCGGAGATGGCGATGCGCCTCGTCGAGGAGGGACGAGGCGGGGACGGGCGGGTCCCGTACACGGATCCCGAGCCGGAGGAGCTGTACGTCTCCGCGGACGATTCCAACTCCCAGTCCTCGGCGACCCTCGTGCGCGGCAGGATCCAGGGCGGAGACGACGTGCAGTCGTACCTTTTGCGAATCTGGGAGTTCCTGAACTACTACAAGTTCGACTACGAGGAACCCGCCGGGGGAAAGGCGATCCGCGTCACGCCGCAGCTCCGGCCGTACGACGCGAGCGAGGGGATCTACGCGCTGCAGATCGGCGTCCAGGGGAAACACGTCGACGCGGTGCGGCGCCAGTTGAACGTCACGTTCTGCGTGGACACCTCCGGCTCGATGACCGGGACGCCTCTCGCCCTCGCGCAGGAATCGATGCGGGCGATCGTCGCGCACCTCCGCGCCGGAGACCGCGTCTCCATGGTGAGCTGGTCCACCGTGCAGAACATCCCCCTGGACTCCGTGATCGTCGCCGGCCCCGACGATCCGGCGGTGCTCGCCGCCATCGACGCGCTCGCCGCGGACGGCTCCACGGACCTCCAGTCCGGGCTCATCGAGGCGTACGCCCTGGCGAACGAGAATTTCATCGAGGGCGCCATGAACCGGGTCGTGCTGCTGAGCGACGGCGGCGCGAACGTCGGGGTCACGGACGCCGATCTGATCGCCGAGGAGGCGGCGGGCGGCGAGGCGGAGGCGGTCTACCTGGTCGGCGTGGGCGTCGGCACCCCCTCCACGTACAACGACACGCTCATGGACACGGTCACGGACCTCGGCAAGGGCGCCGCCGTGTTCGTCGATTCCGTCGAAGAGGCGCACCGGGCCTTCGAGGATCGCTTCCTGGCGAACCTGGAGATGATCGCGCACGGCGTGCAGATCCGGCTCACGCTGCCGCCCGGGTTCGCGATGTACGAGTTCCTGGGCGAGGAGTACTCGGAGGACCCGGACGAGGTCGAGCCGCAGAACCTCGGGCCCAACGACGCGATGGTCGTGCAGCAGCTCATCAAGACGGACGAGCCGGACGACGTCGGCGCGCTCGACGAGCTCGGGGTCAAGGTCACGTGGACCGACGCGTTCACCGGGCTCGCGGACGAGGAGGAGGGGGTCTGGACCCTCCAGGCGCTCGTCGACGCGGAGGCGGGCGAGCTGCGCAAGGGCGACGCGATCGTCGTGTTCGTGCAGACCCTCGGCCGGATCGCGGAGGCGATCTCCGGGGGCTACGAAACGGACACGGACACGATCGCGGTGGAGTGCGCCTGGGCCGCCGCGGTGCTCGACGAGGCGTTCGAGGCGCTCGGAGATCCGGAGATCGCGGAGATGGCGGCGCTGCTGGACGGGTACTGCGCGGGGCTGGTGGGCGGCTGAGCCTCTTGCCCCACGATTGGCGACACCCCGACGAGAGGAAACGCCGCCGCGGCGGGGTGGACGAGGATTGACACGAGCACCGCGCCCGCGATCGGGAAGACCGCGGCTACCCGGGTCGTGCGTGCGAAACGACGCGAGCTCACCGGCTGCCCGTGAACCCCATCATGTTCCGGACCACCCCCTCGCTCTCCTTGGCGATCTCGGCCGCCTCGCGGAGGCGATCCGCGCAGTCCTCGCACAGCTTGACGCGCTTGCGTTCGACGCGGACCGTGACCAAAGCCTCCACCTCGTCGCCGCACTCCTTGCACAAAGGCATCTTTCCGCCCTCCAGTGAAACCGACGCCTCGATCATAACGCCAACCGGAGCCGCCGTCGATTGCGACGTTGGCAGGGCCTCGCGTACACTATGCTCCAGAGGGAGGAGGATGAGCACCATGCGTGTGATCACGAGATCCGTAGCGCTGTTCGCCCTGGGTCTGGCCTTCGCGGCATGCGATTTCGAGGACGACGGGGCCGGCGCCGACGGGGGAGCGGACACGGACACGGACGCGGACACGGACACGGACGCGGACACGGATTCCGACTCGGACGAGACGCTCGCGGGCGAGCTCACGCTCATGGAGAGCTCCATGCTGGGGAGCCAGAGCAGCTCGCTTCGGGGCGTCGTCGGCGAGGGCGGGTTCCGGGTCTGGCAGCAGGAGACCATGAGCGAGGGCGACTGCCGCCTTCTCGAGTTCGTCTCTGCAACCTGCGAGGAGTTCTGCGAGGGCGTCTGTGTGGACGAAAACGTCTGCGAGCCCTGGCCGACCTTCGCGGACATGGGCACGCTGACGGTGACCGGGGCGGCGACGGATATCGTCGCCGAGCCCGAGAACTACGGATTCCTCGGCGACAACAACTACGCCTGGTACGGCAGCGTGGCCGACCTCTTCGACGACGGCGATCCGATCACCGCGACGTTCGAAGGCGGAGAGCAACCCGGGTTCGCCGTGTCCGCCGCCGGGGTGGAGCCGCTGGTGCTCACCTCCGTGGCGGACGACGAGATCGCGCTGCCCAACGGCCAGGACACCGCCTTCGAGTGGGTGGCCGGGAGCGGCGACGCCCGCGTCCGCGTCACCCTGAACGCGAACAGCTCCGGGGGCCACGGCTCGCCCTACGAGGCGATCATCGAATGCGACACCACCGACACGGGGAGCCTGATCATCCCGCGCGCGCTGGTGGAGAGCTTCCCGGAGACCTACCGCTGGGACGTGTGCGCCGGCAAGGACTGTCCCCTGTCGACCGCGGTCAGGTACCGCCGCGGATCCGTGGAGATCGCGGGCGGCCCCGTCGAGCTTCGGGTGGGATCGAGCGTGGAGTTCTTCATCCTGCACGATCTCCCGTAATCCACCCGATGCACGGATCGATTTTTCATGGTTGGAGGCCATCGAGCGCGGTCGTCGGGATCTCCGTCGTCATCGTGTGCGCGGCCTGTCACCAGAGCCCGAGGCAGGCGAACGTCCCGCCGAAGCTCGGCGCCGAGCCCGAGATGCCGGGTGCGCAGACGACGGCCCCGACCGCGCGGCCGATTGATTCCGTTCCGCAGGCGACCGACGAGCTCAACGCGAGCTGCGGCGGACCGAAGAGCTTTCACATTGTGGCGCGCGCCGCGAACGTCTCCGACCCCGAGCACCAGGGGTTCATGTCCGACGGAGCGCTCCGATGGCGCTTCCGCCTGGAGGAGATCGCCGGGCGCACGGTGGTGGCGGCCTGCATCGAGCCGCTGCCGCAAGGATGCGTGCAGACTCGTCTCGCGGAGCTCGTGGACGAGCGATGGGTCGAGTCGATCGTGCCGATGACCGGCCTGCCGCCGCTCACGGTCGTCAACCTGCTCGCCGCCCCGGGCACGCCGTTTCGCGAGGCGTTCCACGAGGCGGGGCCGCCCCTGGAAGGAGATGAGCAAGACGTCTGCGACTACTACAACATGATGGAAGGGACCGTAAGCCTCGAGGGGCTGTACGGCGCGTGGCCGGACAACGCCTGGGCCAAGGTGACCTTCGCCGAGGACCACAGCGGCATCCCGTACGACCAGCTGTATCGATGGGACGGGAAGAGGTGGAAGCTCCGCCACGCGCCGAAGCGGTTCGGCACGTACGTGGAGGCGGCGGTTCCTTGGCTCGGCGGGCTGGCCGTCGTGGCGGTCGAGAACGCGGAGGTCGCGCCGAGGTGGAAGCTCGTCCATCTCGGCGACCGGGATCGGGTGCTGATACCCCGGGGGACGGGCGAGCTGCGGGTCGGGATCGTCGGCGGCGCGCTCGTCGCCGTCACGACCGAGCACGGGCCCGCGGATGCGGAGAAGATCCGAATCCTCCGCTGGGTCTCGCCGCGCTCCCCGCCTGTGGCGCAGGCGCTGGACGTCCCGGCCGGAGGTTGGCTCCTCGCGGTCTCGTTCGGCGCCGAGGCGCTGGCGGTGCACCTCGTGCGCGACGGCGTCCGCGAGGACGACTCCTGGCGTTTCGACGGGCGCTGGGCGCCCGGGGAGCGCCGCGAGCTCGCCGAAGGGGACGAGAGCGGCGACGCGGACGAGGGCGACGATCCGTCCGAGTGCCGGGATCTCGCGCTCGGCCGGACCGCCCTCGACATCCGCCGCGAGTGGCGGCAGGGAGACCGCCTCTGGCTGGAGGTCGACGCGCCCGGCGGCGGCGGGACGTGGCTCCTCAGCGATCAGCCCGTGGACGACGTCTGGGAGATTCCCGACGAGCCGCTGATCTGGCCGCCCCGGCCCCAGTGCCCGCCGGGAAAGATCCCCGAGGGGTTCGGGGAGGGGCACGGGGAGCGGCTCGGGGATTGGTGACCCCTCCGAGCGGGTACGCGTTCGCCGGGGGCTTTACCGCCGAGGGCGCGTGCCTACGTTGCACCCGCGAGGACGACGGGCGCTCCGGAGGGCGCCCCGAAAGAGAGGAGAAAGCCATGTGGGGATTCTTCGACCAACGCGGGCCGGGCATCGCCGACGAGCTCACGAGGCTCCAGCGCGAGATGGATCGCATGCTCGGCCGGGCCGCGGGCGGCTGCGAATGGTGCGGCGCGTTCCCGCCCGTCAACGTGTACGACGACGGCGAGTCGTACAGCATCCGCGCGGAGCTGCCGGGCGTGAAGCCTTCGGATCTCGACGTCCAGGCCACGGCGTCGGCCGTGACCATCAAGGGCGAACGCCGCAAGGACGCCCGCGACGAGAAGGCGAGCGTCGAAAGGCGCGAGCGGGACCACGGGGTCTTCAACCGGTCGATCGAGCTCGCGACGCCCATCGACGCGGACAAGATCTCGGCGAAGCTCGAGGACGGCGTGCTCGTGATCGTCGCGCCCAAGGCGGCGGACGCGCGGCCGCGGCAGATCAAGATCGCCTGAGCGGCGGAAGGGAGGAAGCCATGACGGAGAAGGAGAAGAAGGAGCTCTCGCTGCGCGAGAAGGAACCGATCTCGAAGCAAGGCGGCGAGCCGACGCGCGCCGGGCTCGTCTACTCGCCGGCGGTGGACATCCTGCGGACCGACGACGCGCTCACGCTCGTCGCGGATCTCCCGGGCGTGCGGAAGGCGGATCTGGAGATCGGCATCGAGGACGGCGTGCTCACGATCGCGGCGCCCGTGGCGGAGGTCGCGGCGCGGCAGAAGCCTTTGTACCGGGAGTACGGCGTCGGCGGCTACCTGCGCCGTTTCGTGCTGAGCGACAAGATCGACCAGGCGCGCATCAGCGCCGAGCTCGAGAACGGCGTGCTCACCGTGACGCTGCCCAAGGCGGAGCGCCTGAAGCCGCGAAAGATCGAGGTGGTCGCCGGCTGATTCGGCTAGAGGTTCTTGGCGTCGATCACGTCCCCGCTCTCGCGGACGACCGCGAGCAGCTCCCCGAGCCGGCGCTGCACGCGGTCGTTGATGCTCCCGGGCGTCCAGGCGCCGTCGCGCAGCGGCTGTCCCGCCGCGACGCCCGTGAGCACCTCGATCCCCTCGTCGATCGTCGAGACCGCGTACACGTGGAACTTGCCAGCGCGGACGGCGTCGATCACGTCGTGGCCGAGCATCAGGTTGCGGACGTTCGACGCCGGGATGAGCACGCCCTCCCCGCCGGTGAGGCCGCGGCTCGCGGCGACGCGGAACACGCCCTCGATCTTCTCGTTCACGCCGCCTATCGGCTGGAGCTCGCCGAGCTGGTTCACCGAGCCCGTCACCGCGATCCCCTGCTTGATCGGCACGCCGGACAGCGCCGAGAGGAGCGCGTACAGCTCGGCCGACGACGCCGAGTCGCCGTCGATCTCGTCGTACGACTGCTCGAACGTGATCGACGCCGAGAACCCGAGCGGGTTGCGCTGCGCGTAGCGCCCGCCGAGGTAGCCTATCAGGATCAGCGCGCCCTTGTCGTGCACGGCGCCCGAGAGGTTCACCTCGCGGTCGATGTTCACGACGCCGCGCCGCCCCGCGTAGGTGCGCGCCGTAATCCGCACGGGCACGCCGAACGTCGTCCCCGCGACGTCGTACAGCGCGATCCCGTTGATCTGGCCGACGGCCGCGCCGTCCGTGCGGATGATGATCGTCCCCGACTCGATCTCCCGCACCACGGCGTCGACGAGCGCGCCGTTCCTCCTGTCGCCCTCGATGAGCGCCGTCTCGACGTCGGCGGCGCGGATGGTGCGCGCCTTCGCCGCCCGCGCGAACATGTTCGCCTCGGCGAGCAGATCGAGCACCTCCGCCCACCGCGTGATCAGCCGCTCCTTGCTCTCGGCGCGGCGCGAGGCGAACTCGATGATCCGCTCCATGCCGGAGCGGTGCAGCGGGAGGTAGCTCTCCTCACGGCAGACCTGGCCGCAGAACTTCGCGAGCTTGCCGACGTTCTCCCGCGAGCGCGGCATCGACGGCTCGAAGTCGGCGAGGACCTTGAAGAGCCGCTGGAACTCCTCGTCCTCGGTCTTGAGCGTGAAGTAGACGTCGTACCCGCCGACGAGGATCACCTTGACGTTGAGCGGCACGGCCCCCGGCTTGAGCGCGCCCGCGAGCCGCGGCCTCGACTCGGCGGGGCCCATCCCCTCCTCGATGCGGATCTCCTTGTGACGGAGCGCCCGCTTCAGGCTCTGCCACGAGTTCTCCTGCGTCAGGAGATCGACCGCCTGGATGAGGAGGTACCCGCCGTTCGCCTGGTGCAGCGCGCCGGCGCGGATCATCGTGTGATCGGTGATGAGCCCCCCCGGCGTCTCGCGGTACTCGAACACCCCGCACAGGTTGCCCGCGGCGGGCACGCGCTCGACCACCACGGGCGCTCCCCGCTCCTCGCTCCTATCCACGGCGACGTTCACCTGCAGGAGGAGCCGCGGATCGAGCTGCTGCGGCGGAACGGGCATCTCGCACTCGATGGGCGAGTTGCTCATCGTCTTCTCGTCCTTCTCCTCGTCGGGCGTGAAGAGGCGGTGGTTCGAGAGCACGAACTCCTTGGCCTGTTCGAGGAACGTCGCCAGGTCGTCCCCGTGCTTGCGGTAGCGCCGCGAGATCTCGTGGAACAGCTCCTCGACGAGCGGCCCGACGGCGCGCGTCTCGGCGGCGAGCAGGCGCGTGTCGTGGTCGCGCTCGAGCTGACGCCGCGCGTAGGTGAACGCGTCGATGTGCTTGTGGAACTCGAGCATCCGCTTCTCGATCTGCCGCCGCGCCCGCGGCGGGAGCGCGAGCACCTGCGCCTCCTCGATCTGCTCGCCGTCGACGATCGGCACCACGCGGAGCTGGCTGTCGGTCTCCTCGAGCTTCAGGCCGAGCCGATCCGCGATCTCCGAGGTGCGCCGCGTCACGTCGTCCATCTTGCGCCGCGTCTCGGCGATGATGCCGGCGCGGATGTGACCGAACGCGCCCTCGGACAGCACGCGCGGGATCAGGCGGCCGAGCTCGACGAAGATGCGGTCCATGTCTTTCGCGAGCTCGCGGCCCTGGCCCGCGGGCAGCATGACCGGCCGCGGGCGGTCCGGCGTGGCGAAGTTGTGGACGTAGCACACGTCCCCGGGCAGCGGCTCGGCGGCGGCGCGGTGCTTCAGGATCCGCTCGAGCGTCGAGGTCTTCCCGGAGCCGGGCTCGCCGACCGCGAAGAGGTTGTAGCCCCGCGTGCGGACCTCGAGGCCCACCTCCACGGCGCGCATCGCCCGCTCCTGCCCGATCATCCCCAGGTGGCGGTCGAGATCGGCGGTGGTCGAGAAGTTGAGCCATCCCGGTGGAATCGCGGCGGTCAGCTGTGCCGGGTCGAGTCGGATTCTTTTCTTGGCGCTCATTCGAACAAATCTTCCAGGTCGAAGCGCCGTTGGCAATGGGAGAATTGCGGTTCAGCGCAAGGCAGACGGCGCCTCGATCCAGACGCCGGGGCAACAGTAGCTCGTGCCGTCGCCGGGCCAGCGCCAGCCCGCGTGGCTCCCGGACCAGACGAGGCCGTCGCGGCTCCGCTTGAGTGAGATCGTCTTCGGCACGCGCAGCCACGTGCTCCTGCAGCCGCGGAGCTCGGCGGGATCGCCGGCGGCGTCGAACACGACCTCGTCGCAGGTGAGGTCGGCTATCGGGAAGGTGATCGACCAGCCGGCCGGCGACGGCGCGAGCTTGCACGTGCGCAGCTTGGTCGTGGAGATGGCGCGGCATCGGAAGCGGCTCGAGGCCCAGATCTCGCGGCGGCGCGCGGCGTCGTCGGTCAAAGGCGCGACCTCGGGGAAAGCGGGCAGCCCGGGGAGCGGGGCGATCTCCTGGGGCGGGCGCGGCGGCACGAGCGGCACGCGTTCGGCGAGCACCGCGGCCTTGGCCGCCGGTCCGAAGAACGGCGCGGCGGGATCGGCGCTCGTGTCGGCAACGGCACCGCGATCGGAGCACGCCGCCGCCGCGACGCAGAAAGCGAGCGCCAAAATCAAGGAGAGTCTCGTCTGCGTTCCCATTCTTCCGATTCGACCTAGCATGCTCTCCTGAAGAATAGGAACTTTTTTCGTTTGTCGTGTTTTTCAATTCACAGATCACGAGTGTGGCAGGCACTAATAGGAAGGTAACTGTTTAGCGGATTCCCATGATGATAGCGGAAAGGCAATCAAGCTGCGAGGTCTTCTGCTGGCAGCGCGGGCAGCGTGAGCTGTTCGCCGCGGGCCAGGGAAGCGCGCAGCGCGCG